>NZ_JBSHAP010000105.1:0-32458 GCF_053611565.1 Kitasatospora sp. NPDC054795 | reverse complement strand
ACTGATCCACCCCGAAGGGCTTCACCGTTCGACTTGCATGTGTTAAGCACGCCGCCAGCGTTCGTCCTGAGCCAGGATCAAACTCTCCGTGAATGCTTACCCGGCAGTGCTTAATTAAAAGCGCCGGGTCGACACCCGCGTTGAGCGGCACGGCAACCACCGGAATAGGGCGGCCCCGCGCACTGCGTCCTCGCTAGTGTTTGTTTCAAAAGGAATCTCCAACCCCGATCGAACGATCGAGGCCGGGGATGTCAACATATCTGGCGTTGACTTTTGGCACGCTGTTGAGTTCTCAAGGAACGGACGCTTCCTTCGGACCGCCTTCCAGCGGACCCTCCGGGCTTCGTTCTTTCGTGTTTCCAGCTTATCAGATGTTTTCCGCTCCGTTTTCCGGAGTTTCATTCATTCGATTCGCTTTCGCCTTTCGGCGCTCCCGAACTCTATCAGAGTTTCTCGGTCCGTTTTCCCCGGTCGTTCTCGAATTCAGATTCGAGCCCGTTTCCGAGGGGCCGTCCCGTGGGGCAACCCGGAGAACATTACGCACCGGGTTGCCCCACGTCAAACCGGCCTCAGCCGGTGTTGAGCGAGCGTCAGACCTCGACGACGACCGGCAGGATCATCGGCCGGCGGCGGTAGTTGTCCGCGACCCACTTGCCGATGGTGCGGCGGACCAGCTGCTGCACCTGACGGGGCTCCAGGACACCGTCACTCGCCGAGCGGTCCAGCGCCTCCTGGAGCTTGGCGGCCACCGGGACGAACGCGTTGTCGTCGATGCCGGAGCCGCGGGCCTGGATGGTCGGGCCACCGACGATCTTGCCGTTGGTCGAGTCGACCGCGACGAAGACCGAGATGAAGCCCTCCTCGCCGAGGATCCTGCGGTCCTTGAGCGAGGCCTCGGTGATGTCGCCGACCGAGGAGCCGTCCACGTAGACGTAGCCGGCCTGCACCTTGCCGACGATGCGGGCGACGCCGCCCTCCAGGTCGACGCAGACACCGTCCTCGGCGATGACCACGCGGTTGCGCGGCACCCCGGTGGCGATGCCCAGCTCGGCGGCCGCGCGCAGGTGGCGCCACTCGCCGTGGACCGGCATCAGGTTGCGTGGCTTGCAGATGTTGAAGAAGTAGAGCAGCTCGCCGGCCGAGGCGTGGCCGGAGACGTGCACCTTGGCGTTGCCCTTGTGCACGACCTTGGCGCCCCAGCGGGTCAGGCCGTTGATCACCCGGTAGACGGCGTTCTCGTTGCCCGGGATGAGCGAGGAGGCCAGGACGACGGTGTCGCCCTCGACGATGCGGATCTGGTGGTCGCGGTTGGCCATCCGGGACAGCGCCGCCATCGGCTCGCCCTGCGAACCGGTGCAGATCAGCACGACCTCCTTGTCCGGAAGGTCGTCCAGCTGCTTGACGTCCACGACCATGTTGCCGGGGACCTTCAGGTAGCCGAGGTCGCGGGCGATGCCCATGTTGCGGACCATCGAGCGGCCGACGAAGGCGACCTTGCGCTTGTACTCGTGGGCCGCGTCCAGGACCTGCTGGATGCGGTGCACGTGGCTCGCGAAGGAGGCCACGATGATCCGCTTGTCGGCGTTCGCGAAGACGTTCCGCAGCGCCGCCGAGATGTCCCGCTCGTGCGGGATGAAGCCGGGAACCTCGGCGTTGGTGGAGTCCACCAGCAGGAGGTCCATGCCCTCCTCCGCCAGCTTGGCGAAGGTCGGCAGGTCGGTCAGGCGGCCGTCCAGCGGCAGCTGGTCCATCTTGAAGTCGCCGGTGGCCACGACCATGCCGGCCGGGGTGCGGACCGCGACCGCCAGGGCGTCCGGGATGGAGTGGTTGACGGCGATGAACTCGCAGTCGAAGGGGCCGATGCGCTCGCGCTCGCCCTCCTTGACCTCCAGCACGTACGGCCGGATGCGGTGTTCGGCGAGCTTGGCCTCGATCAGCGCCAGGGTCAGCTTGGAGCCGATCAGCGGGATGTCCGGGTTCTCCCGCAGGAGGAAGGGGACGGCGCCGATGTGGTCCTCGTGCCCGTGGGTGAGGACGATGCCGTCGACCTTGTCGAGACGGTCCCGGATGTAGCTGAAGTCCGGGAGGATCAGGTCCACGCCGGGCTGCTCGTCCTCGGGGAAGAGGACGCCGCAGTCGATGATCAGGATGCGGTCGCCGTACTCGAGGACCGTCATGTTGCGGCCGATCTCGCCGAGGCCGCCGAGCGGAGTGATGCGGAGGGCGCCCTCCTTCAGTGCCGGGGGCGCGCCGAGCTCGGGGTGCGGGTGGCTCAAAAGACTCTCCTCACGACGCACGCCATATGCCCGGGGTCCTCCCCCTGGAGACATATGGCGCGCGTACTCAGTGTCGTTTTCCTACTGGGTCTGTGCTCTCGCGCCTTCGGACCGGTTCAGCGGCGGACCCTGGGAGGTCCGGCGAGCCGGGGCGCGCACGTCCGTGTCTGTCAAAGGTGTACCCCGCCGGCGGCGAGATCCTGCTTCAATCGCTCGATCTCCTCGGGCGTCGCTCCGACCAACGGCAGTCGCAGCGGGCCGGCGGGCAGGCCCTGGAGTTCCAGCGCGGCCTTGCCGAGGATCACGCCCTGGGTGCGGAACATACCGCTGAACACCGGGAGCAGGCGCTGGTGGATACTCGTGGCCTTGACCACATCGCCCGCCAGGAAGGCCTCGATCATCGCCCGCAGGTCCCCGGCCACCACGTGCCCGACGACGCTGACCACGCCGACGGCTCCGACTGACAGCAGCGGCAGGTTGAGGATGTCGTCGCCGGAGTACCAGGCGAGGTCGGAGCGGGCGATCGCCCAGGCCGCGGCGCCGAGGTCGCCCTTGGCGTCCTTGTTGGCGACGATCCGCGGGTGCTCGCCGAGGCGGACCAGCGTCTCGTGGCTCAGCGCGACCCCGCTGCGGCCCGGGATGTCGTACAGCATGACCGGCAGCCCGGTCGCGTCGGCGACGGCGGCGTTGTGCCGGTACAGGCCCTCCTGCGGGGGCTTGCTGTAGTACGGCGTGACGACCAGCAGGCCGTTCGCTCCGGCCGCCTCGGCCTGCCGGGCCAGTTCGACGCTGTGGTGGGTGTCGTTGGTCCCGACGCCGGCGACCACGTGGGCGCGGTCCCCGACCGCCTCGACCACGGCGCGGACCAGCTGGGCCTTCTCGGCGTCGCTGGTGGTCGGGGACTCACCGGTGGTGCCGTTGACGACGAGGCCGTCGTTGCCGGAGTCCACGAGGTGCGTGGCGAGGCGCTGGGCGCCGTCGAGGTCGAGCGCGCCGTCGGCGGTGAACGGGGTGACCATGGCGGTCAGGACCCGGCCGAACGGCGTCTGGGGGGTGGAGGTCGGAGCCATGCGTCCAAAGCTACTCGTAGGCGGTGGGGCGTTACCCATGCCGGTCCAGTGTTCGGACAGGTGTAGCGCGTCGGTGGCGCGGACGTGGGATTCCGGTGCTGCCCGCTCGGGGGTTCGGGCAGCACCGGAATCCGTGTTCACGAATGTAGGGAGCGGCTAGATAAGCCGCAATCCAGACATGCCAGACACTCTGCCCGTATGCCGGTCGTCCCAGGTCAGGGGGCGACGCGGCCGTGCTTCTCGAAGGCCGCATGGGTGAGCGGCATGAGCCGGGCCCACTGCTCCTCCATCTGCTCGGCGACCATCTCGATCTCGCGCTGCGGGAAGGACGGCACCGCCGAGTTCTCCCGCCGGGTGCGCAGCGACAGGAAGTGCATCAGCGAGCGCGAGTTGCAGGTCGCGTACATCGAGGAGAACAGGCCCACCGGCAGCACCGCGCGGGCCACCTCGCGGGCCACTCCGGCGGCCAGCATCTCCTGGTAGCGGGCGTAGGACTCGCGGTACGCGGCCTCCATCGCCCCGGTGGTGGTGCTGTGCTGCTCCGGCGTGCCCTCGTGGAACTCGTACTTGCCGGGGCGGCCCTGCTGGACCAGCTTGCGCTCCTCGCCCGGGACGTAGAAGACCGGCTGCAGCTCGCGGTAGCGGCCGGATTCCTCGTTGTACGACCAGCCGCTGCGGTGCCGGTGGAACTCCCGGAACACGAAGATCGGCGCGCTGATGAAGAAGGTCATCGAGTTGTGCTCGAACGGCGTGCCGTGCCGGTCGCGCATGAGGAAGTTGATCAGGCCCTTGGACTTCTCCGGGTCCTGCTGGAGGGCCTCCAGGGACTGCTCGCCCGCGGTCGAGACCCGGGCCGCCCAGATGACGTCCGAGTCGGCGGCGGCGCTGCGGACCAGCTCCACCGTCACGTCGCTGCGGAAGCTGGGGGCCGTCGGTTCGTCGCTCACGCGTTACTCCTTGCGGGTTCGGTGCTGTGCAGCTTGATGGCGTGCTGCATGGTCTTGCGGGCGCGCGGGGTGTCGCCGGCGTCGGCGTACGCCACGGCGAGGCGGAACCAGACCCGCCAGTCGCCCGGCGCGGCCTGTGCCTCGGCCTGGCGGCGGGCGAACACCGCGTCGGCCGAGGCCCGGTCGATCCGCCCGCCCTTGCTGCGCTTCAGCTCGTCCACCGGCAGGCCGCCCTCGGCCTCCAGTTCGTGGGCCAGCCGCTCGCTGTCCCGGCCGAAGCGGACGGTCTGGCGCAGGAACCAGACGCCGATCACCGGGATCACGAAGGCGCAGATCCCGATGCCGATGCCGAGCGGCTTGCCGGTCGCGATCAGCTGGACGCCCTCGCCCACGCAGACCAGGGCGACCAGCAGCAGCACGCCGGACAGGACGAAGAAACCGGTGCGGGAGGTCATCGGTCCCCTCCGGGAATCGGCACGGTCTGGTTCGGCACGGTTCGGATCGACACTGTCACAGGTCCAGGAAGTGTTCGAGGCCGAAGGTCAGCCCCGGCGTCCCGACGACCTTGCGCACGCCCAGCAGGATGCCCGGCATGAAGCTGCTGTGGTGCAGCGAGTCGTGCCGGATGGTGAGCGTCTCACCGGTGTCGCCGAACATCACCTGCTGGTGGGCGAGCAGGCCGCGCAGCCGCACCGCGTGCACCGGCACCCCGTCCACGTCGGCGCCGCGCGCGCCGGGCAGGCTGTGGGTGGTCGGGTCCTGCTGCGGCGGCCGGCCGGCCTCGGCCCGGGCGGCGGCGATCAGCTGGGCGGTGCGGGTGGCGGTGCCGCTGGGCGCGTCGGCCTTGCGGTCGTGGTGCAGCTCGACCACCTCGACCGACTCGAAGTACCGGGCGGCGATCTGGGAGAACTTCATGCCGAGGATGGCGCCGATGGAGAAGTTCGGGGCGATCAGCAGGCCGAGCTCCGGGGCCTCGGCCAGCCGGCCGCGGACGGTGGCGAGCCGCTCGTCCGTCCAGCCGGTGGTGCCGGTGACCACGTGGATGCCGTGGTCCAGGCAGTAGTCCAGGTTGCCCATCACCGAGTCCGGATGGGTCAGCTCGACGGCGACCTGGGCACCGGCCTCTGTCAGCTCCTCCAGCTTCGAGCCGCGGCCGAGGGCGGCCACCAGCTCCAGGTCCGGCGCGGCCTCGACGGCCTTGACCGCCTCGGAGCCGATCCGACCCCTGGCGCCGATCACGGCGACACGCAGCGTCATAGCAAAGTTCCTCTCACCTGGGAATCAGCGGATCAGACCAGCAGATCGGCGAGCTTGGCGGCCCGCTTGTCATTGACCGGGCCGATCAGCGCGAGCGACGGCCGGTGCGCGCCCAGCACATCACGCGCCACCGCGTGGACGTCCTCCAGGGTCACCGCGGCGATCCGCTCCAGCATGTCGTCCACCGACAGGTGGTGCCCGTAGCTGAGCTCGGCCTTGCCGATCCGGTTCATCAGCGAGCCGGTGTCCTCCATGCCGAGCACGGTGGAACCGGAGATCTGGCCGATCGCCCGGTTCAGCTCCTCCTCGGTGATGCCCTCCTCGACCACCTTGGCCAGCTCGGCGCGGCAGATCCGCAGCACCTCCTCGACCCGCTTGGGCTGGCAGCCCGCGTAGATGCCGAACAGGCCGCTGTCCGCGTAGGACGAGGAGTACGAGTAGACCGAGTACGCCAGGCCCCGCTTCTCGCGGACCTCCTGGAACAGCCGGGAGCTCATCCCGCCGCCGAGGGCCGCGTTGAGCACGCCCATCGCCCAGCGGCGCTCGTCGTGCCGCGGCACCCCGGGCACGCCCAAAACCAGGTGGGCCTGCTCGGTGGAGCGGTTGAGCACCTCGACCCGGCCGGCCGTGCGCAGCGCCTTGACGCCGCGGCGGGCCTCCGCGGGGGCCGCGGTGGAGGCCGCCAGCACCGTCGCGAAGGCCTGCTCGACCTGCTTCACCACCTTGCGGTGGTCGAGGTTGCCGGCCGCCGCGACGACCAGGTGCTCGGGCCGGTAGCGGCGGCGGTAGAAGCCGGCGATCTGGTCCCGGGTGAGCGTCCTGATGGTCTCCTGGGTGCCCAGGATCGGGCGGCCGAGCGGGCCGCTGCCGTAGATCACCGTGGCGAACAGGTCGTGCACCACGTCGCCCGGGTCGTCCTCGGCCATCGCCATCTCTTCCAGGATGACGCCGCGCTCGGACTCCACGTCCTCGGGCCGGATCAGCGAGCCGGTGAGCATGTCGCAGACCACGTCGATGGCCAGCGGCAGGTCGGTGTCCAGGACCCGGGCGTAGTAGCAGGTGTTCTCCTTCGCGGTGAAGGCGTTCATCTCGCCGCCGACCGCGTCCAGGGCGGCCGAGATGTCCAGCGCGCTGCGCCGCTCGGTGCCCTTGAAGAGCAGGTGCTCCAGGTAGTGGGTGGCGCCGTTGAGCTGCGGGGTCTCGTCCCGCGAGCCGACGCCGACCCAGATGCCGAAGGTGGCGGAGCGCACCGTGGGCAGGGTCTCGGTGACGACCCGAAGGCCGCCGGGGAGGACGGTGCGGCGCACCGTCCCGGCGCCGTCGACGCCCTTGAGCAGGGTCCGGGTGGTGCCGGGACGCTGCATTACCGCCGGGGCCTGCGCCACGGGGGGTACCTCCAGAGGAAACGCACGTGTGGATGGGCACGTACGGACGAACGCGTGGACAACGGGGTGCGGCCCGCACGCCGGGAGGCGTACGGGCCGCGGGGTCAGCTAGCGGCGCTTCACTCGGAAGCGGCCTCGCCGCCCTCCTCGCCCTCGACGACCGGGATCAGGGAGAGCTTGCCGCGCGGGTCGATCTCGGCGATCTCGACCTGGACCTTGGCGCCGACGCCGAGGACGTCCTCGACGTTCTCGACGCGCTTGCCGCCGGCCAGCTTGCGGATCTGCGAGATGTGCAGCAGGCCGTCCTTGCCCGGCATCAGCGACACGAACGCGCCGAACGTCGTGGTCTTGACCACGGTGCCCAGGTAGCGCTCGCCGACCTCCGGCATGGTCGGGTTGGCGATCTGGTTGATCGTGGTGCGGGCGGCCTCGGCGGCCGGGCCGTCGGCGGCACCGATGTAGATGGTGCCGTCGTCCTCGATCGTGATCTCGGCGCCGGTGTCCTCCTGGATCTGGTTGATCATCTTGCCCTTGGGGCCGATGACCTCACCGATCTTGTCCACCGGGATCTTGATGGTGATGATGCGCGGCGCGTTCGGGGACATCTCGTCGGGCGAGTCGATGGCCTCGTTCATCACGTCGAGGATGTGCAGGCGGGCGTCCTTGGCCTGCTTCAGCGCGGCGGCGAGCACCGACGCCGGGATGCCGTTCAGCTTGGTGTCCAGCTGGAGGGCGGTGATGAAGTTGCGGGTACCGGCGACCTTGAAGTCCATGTCGCCGAACGCGTCCTCGGCGCCGAGGATGTCGGTCAGCGTGACGTAGTGGGTCTCGCCGTCGATCTCCTGCGAGATCAGGCCCATGGCGATGCCGGCGACGGCGGCCTTCAGCGGCACACCGGCGTTCAGCAGCGACATGGTCGAGGCGCAGACCGAGCCCATCGAGGTGGAGCCGTTGGAGCTGAGCGCCTCGGAGACCTGCCGGATGGCGTACGGGAACTCCTCGCGGGTCGGCAGCACCGGCAGCAGGGCGCGCTCGGCGAGCGCGCCGTGGCCGATCTCGCGGCGCTTGGGCGAGCCCACGCGGCCGGTCTCACCGACGGAGTACGGCGGGAAGTTGTAGTTGTGCATGTAGCGGCGGCGCGTCTCCGGGGAGAGCGTGTCCAGCTGCTGCTCCATGCGCAGCATGTTCAGCGTGGTGACGCCCAGGATCTGGGTCTCGCCGCGCTCGAACAGGGCCGAGCCGTGCACCCGCGGGATGGCCTCGACCTCGGCGGCCAGGGTGCGGATGTCGGTGACGCCGCGGCCGTCGATGCGGACCTTGTCCTTGATGACGCGCTCGCGGACGATCTTCTTGGTCAGCGCGTTGTAGGCGGCGCTGATCTCCTTCTCGCGGCCCTCGAACTCGGGCAGCAGCTTCTCGGCGGCCAGCGCCTTGACGCGGTCCAGCTCGTTGTTGCGCTCCTGCTTGCCCGCGATGGTCAGGGCCTGGGCGAGCTCGTCCTTGACGGCGGAGCTCAGCGCGGCGAGGACGTCGTCCTGGTAGTCCAGGAAGACCGGGAACTCGCCGGTCGGCTTGGCGGCCTGGGCGGCCAGCTGCGACTGCGCGGCGCACAGGACCTTGATGAACGGCTTCGCGGCCTCCAGGCCGGAGGCGACGATCTCCTCGGTCGGCGCCTCGGCGCCGCCCTCGACCAGCTTGATGGTCTTGTCGGTGGCCTCGGCCTCGACCATCATGATCGCGACGTCGCCGTCCGGCAGGACGCGACCGGCGACGACCATGTCGAAGACGGCCGACTCCAGCTCGCTGTGGGTCGGGAAGGCCACCCACTGGCCGTTGATCAGCGCGACGCGCACGCCACCGATCGGGCCGGAGAACGGCAGGCCCGCCAGCTGGGTGGAGGCGGAGGCGGCGTTGATGGCGACCACGTCGTACAGGTGGTCGGGGTTGAGCGCCATCACGGTGACGACGACCTGGACCTCGTTGCGCAGGCCCTTGACGAAGGACGGGCGCAGCGGGCGGTCGATCAGGCGGCAGGTGAGGATCGCGTCCTCGGAGGGCCGGCCCTCGCGACGGAAGAACGAGCCGGGGATACGGCCCGCGGCGTACATCCGCTCCTCGACGTCCACGGTCAGCGGGAAGAAGTCGAAGTGCTCCTTCGGCTGCTTGGACGCGCTGGTGGCCGACAGCACCATGGTGTCGTCGTCCAGGTAGGCCACGGCGGAACCGGCGGCCTGACGGGCCAGACGGCCGGTCTCGAAGCGGATGGTACGGGTGCCGAAGGAACCGTTGTCGATCACGGCCTCGGCGTAGAACACGTTCTCTTCCACCTGGAAGATCTCCTCTTTCGTACGTCTCCGGGAGAGCGTCCCCGCGTACTGCCTGCGGTGGGCCCCGGGCCCTCGCCAGGAGGGCGGCAGTCGGGCCGGTCTTCGATCGAAGCCTCCGGAGTGCCCCGCTCGGTCTGCGGGGGTTCCGACGGCCACTACCGAGGACCGGCGCCTCACGGCTGCCGGGCCGGCTTGGGCGGTCCGCGTCTGGACGCTCTCTCGGATGCGGGCGGCTTCCGTTTGAAGCCTTCGTCCCGCGGGGGGGGTTCGGGTCCTTCTGCCCGGGTGGCGCGCTGTTTGCGCCATCACCCGGCATGCCCACAACCCTACGGTGCAATCCTCGGCCACCTGGGGAGGTGCGCGCGAGTTGTTATCTGCGGGCGCCGCGGCCCGATCGCCGCGGCATACGCGCGAGGGGCGGCTCCCCGGTGTGGGGAGCCGCCCCGAGCGGCGGTCTTAGCGGGCGCCACCGGCGGCACCGCGGCGGATGCCCAGGCGGTCGACGAGCGTACGGAAGCGCTCGATGTCCTTCTTGGCCAGGTACTGCAGCAGGCGGCGGCGCTGGCCGACCAGGATCAGCAGGCCACGACGCGAGTGGTGGTCGTGCTTGTGGGTCTTGAGGTGCTCGGTCAGGTCCGAGATACGACGGGAGAGCATGGCCACCTGGACCTCGGGGGAACCGGTGTCGCCCTCCTTCTGGCCGAACTCGGCGAAGATCTGCTTCTTGACGTCAGAGGCGAGAGCCACTGCAACTCCTTCGGGGTCTACCGAGCGGTCCTGGTCGACAGCACAGGACTCATCGAGAACTCGGTGTCGCGAGCACCGCCGACACCCTGCGGCCCACGACGGGGCTGCGGACACACGGCTGCGCTCGGAGGCCAAGCGTACCAGTGCCGCCCCACCCGGCCGTCCGGCGGATCCGCGGGCGGCCGGGAGGGCGGTATCGGGGGCCGCGGCGGGCGGCCCGCGGGTCAGCCGGTGGCGCCGCGGACCAGCCGGTAGATGTCCAGGACGGCGAGCGCCAGCGGGACGAGCGAGATCAGGGTGAGGCTGTCCACCAGGTCCAGGATGCGCCCCCAGAACGGGGAGACCCCGAGCCGCGGCACCACCAGGGCGATCGCGGTGAGCAGCGCGGCGCCGAAGGCGATCGAGGCGGTCAGCCAGATCGTGCGCAGGTCGAGCTCGGTGGTGGAGCCGGCCGCCCGCAGGAAGAACTGCGGGGTGTGCAGGGAGAGCCCGACGATCAGCAGGCTCAGGCCGAGCAGGCCGGCCACGGTGAGGCTGAGCACCTGCGCGGTGTAGCGGAACAGCCGGGCGCGCAGCATGGTGGTCAGGCCCAGCGCGAGCGCGAGCAGCTCGGGGAAGGTCTCGTCGGTGAAGCCGAGGACGGCGCAGGCGCCGACCACGACCGCGGCGCAGCCGCCGACCAGGCCGACCAGCACCTCGTGGCCGCGGCGGGCCTGGTGCGCGATCCGCTCGTACTGGACGGCCTCGGCGCGCTCGGCCTCCTCGTCGTAGTCGCGGCTGCGGGTGCGGGTCTGGCCGGGGGCGCTGAAGCCGACCGGCAGCCGGGCGAAGCGGGCGGAGAGGCTCGGCAGGAAGCCGACCACGGCGACGGCGGCGACGCCGGTGACGGCGGCGATGTGCCCGGCCGGGGTCTGCGGCAGCAGGACGGCCGCGAAGGTGGCGAGCGCGCCGGCGGTGGAGACCAGGGCGGCGGCGACGAACACCGCGTCCTTCTCCGGCAGCAGGCCGGCCAGCAGCACGGAGACCACCAGGACGGCGACGCAGCCGGCCAGGAACTGGAGCCGGCCGGGGCCGTCCCCCGGGTGGGCGACGGCGATGAGGCCGCTGCCGCCGATCATGGCGTGCGGCAGCGCGCCGAGGCCGAGCGCGACGGCCGCGTGGGCGTCCTGGTAGACCCGGGCGCGCACCCCGGCGAGCGCCGTGAGGACGACGGCGGTGACGCCGGCCAGGACGCCGGGCAGGCCGTGCATGTCGTGGCGCAGGTCGGAGAACCAGAGCGCGAAGCCGAGCAGGGTGAGCAGCACCCCGGCGCCGATCAGGCCGAAGCCGCGCATCAGCTCGGCGGTCCAGAACCGGCGGTCGGCCTCGACGGCGCTGGCGATCGCGTCGGCAACGTCGTCGTAGACGGCCGGCGGGAGCGACTCGGCGAACGGGCGCAGCGCCAGCAGGTCACCGTCGCGGACCTGCTGGGCGGCCAGCGGCAGCCCGCTGTCGAGCACCGTGCCGTCGCGGCGGACCAGGTGGAAGCCGGTGGGGATGCCGTCGGGCTGGCTCTGGTTGGCCAGGCGCAGCACCTCGGGGTAGACGTCCGCGAGCGGGACGTCCTCGGGCAGGGCGACGTCGATCCGGCGGTCCGGGGCGACGACGGTCACCCGGCAGTAGCCCGTCGCGGCGGCGCTCATGCGTCCACCTCGCTGCGCTCGCCCATGAGGGCACCCACCCCGATCCTTCGACGCACTTGGCGCTCCCCCTTGTTGACGGTGCCGAGGCACGGCGGCGCTCGGTGTTGCTGTGGAACCGGCCCGGCCGGGCCGCGAGTTGGCGCGGCGTTACCCTACCCGTTCGGTTCGTGTCCGCTGCCGGTGCGTACCGGGCCCTGGCGGGCGGTGCGGGGGCGACCGTTAGGATCGGCGCCTGCGCAAAGGTACGGGGGCTGCGCTGGGTGGGGCGTCCTCAGCCACCGGATTCCCGTACGGACCGTACGCAATCGCGTGAGGGCTGATACCGAAGTGATCGATCGACGCCGCGGGGTGGATGACACATGGGTGTGATCACGGTCAAGCGACCGGCCAGGGCGTACCCGCCCACCGTGCCGGACGAACCGGTGGAGCTGGTCAGCCCGCCCGAGCTGCCCCGGCAGGGCGGCGAGGACTGGCTGATGAGCATCCTGCCGATGATGGGCATGGGTGGCTCGGCGGTGTTCTTCTTCTCGCCGGGGGCCGCGGCCCCGATGAAGATCATGGGCGGTCTGATGATCGCCTCGACGCTCGGCATGGTGCTGGCGCAGATCGTCCGGGCCCGCAAGGGCGGTTCGACCGCGATGGCGGACGAGCGGCGCGACTACCTGAAGTACCTCCAGCAGACCCGCCGCCAGGTGCGCCGCACGGCGGAGCGCCAGCGCGGCGCGCTGCTGTTCCTGAACCCGGCGCCGGACCAGCTCTGGTCGATCGTCGAGGACGGCCGGCGGCTGTGGGAACGGCGGACCGGGGACGGCGACTTCGCGCAGATCCGGGTGGGCCTCGGGCCGGTGCAGCTGTCCACGCCGCTGGTGGCGCCGCAGACCGCGCCGATGGACGAGCTGGAGCCGCTGTCGGCGGCCGCGATGCACTCCTTCCTGAAGGCCCACGGCACCCTCCAGGACCTGCCCCTGGCGGTCTCGCTGCGGGCGTTCTACCACATCACGGTGTGCGGGGACCCGGACTCGGTGTACGGGAACGTGCGCGCGATGATCGCCCAGCTGACCACCCTGCACTCGCCGGACGACCTGATGGTCGCGGTCGCGGCCGCGCCCGGTGCGGCCGAGGAATGGGAGTGGACCAAGTGGCTCCCGCACAACCAGCACCGCAAGGAGGCCGACGGCGCGGGCTCGCGCCGGCTGTTCGCGAGTGACCTGGGCGACCTGGAGTACCTGCTCCAGGACGAACTGGCCGGCCGCCAGCGCTTCGTGCGGGAGGTGGCACCGCCCTCCGACCAGCCGCACCTGGTGGTCGTCATGGACGGCGCCGGGGTGCCGCACGAATCGCTGCTGGCGAGCCCGGAGGGCGTGCAGGGCGTGACGGTCATCGAGGTGGTGCCGGGCGAGGTCGACGAGCCCAGCGGGCACCTGATGGTGACGGTCGGCGCCGAGGAGCTGGTGCTGCGCTCGGCCTCCGGCGCGACGTACACCGGCAAGCCCGACCTGCTCTCGGTGTGGCAGTCCGAGGCGCTGGCCCGGCAGTTGGCGCCGTACCGGATCTCGGCCGGCGGGGACGACGAGCCGCTGCTGTCCAACCTCGACTTCACCGACATGATGGGCTCGGGCGACCCGGGCTCCTTCGACGTGGCCCGCAGCTGGCGCCCGCGCGCCCAGCACGAGCGGATGCGGGTGCCGATCGGCGTCGGCGCCAACGGCGAGCAGGTCCACCTGGACATCAAGGAGGCCGCGCTGGAGGGCATGGGCCCGCACGGCCTGTGCGTGGGCGCGACCGGTTCCGGCAAGTCGGAGCTGCTGCGCACGCTGGTGCTGGCACTGGCGATGACCCACTCCTCGGAGATCCTGAACTTCGTCCTCGCCGACTTCAAGGGCGGTGCGACCTTCTCCGGCATGGCGGACATGCCGCACACCTCCGCGGTGATCACCAACCTGGAGGGCGAACTCACCCTGGTCGACCGCATGCGCGACGCGATCGAGGGCGAGCTGCACCGCCGCCAGGAGCTGCTGCGCTCGGCGGGCAACTACGCCAACATCCACGAGTACGAGCGGGCCCGGGCGGCCGGCGCGGCACTGGACCCGCTGCCCTCGCTGGTGCTGATCATCGACGAGTTCTCCGAACTCCTCACCGCCAAGCCCGACTTCATCGAGATGTTCATCCAGATCGGCCGGATCGGCCGCTCGCTGGGCGTGCACCTGCTGCTGGCCTCGCAGCGCCTGGAGGAGGGCAAGCTGCGCGGCCTGGACACCTACCTGTCGTACCGGATCGGTCTGCGCACCTTCTCGGCCGCGGAGTCCCGGGCGGCGATCGGCGTACCGGACGCCTACCACCTGCCGCCGGTGCCGGGCGTCGGCTACCTCAAGTTCGGCGAGGACGTGATGGACCGGTTCAAGGCCGCCTACGTCTCGGGGCCGTACCGGGCACCGGGGCAGCAGCGGTCGACCGGCGGGCGGCGGGTCAACGCGCGCCCGGTGGAGTTCACCGCGACCTTCGTGGACCTGCCGGACCCGGTGGAGGAGGAGGTCGCGCCGCAGGCCCCGGAGCAGGACGACGCCCTGGTGGACACCGTGCTGGACGTGTTCGTCCAGCGGATGGCCGGCCAGGGCCCGGCCGCGCACCAGGTGTGGCTGCCGCCGCTGGAAGAGGCGCCGAGCACGGACCACCTGCTGCCGCCGCTGCAGGTCGTGCCGGAGCGCGGGCTGACCGCGCCCGGTTACCCGGCGGGCCGGCTGCGGGTGCCGATCGGCATCGTCGACAAGCCGCGCGAGCAGAAGACGGACATCCTGGAGGTCGACTACGCGGGGGCGGCCGGTCACGGCCTGATCGTGGGCGGCCCGCGCTCCGGCAAGTCCACCGTGGTGCGCACCACGGTGGCCTCGTTCAGCCTCACCCACACCCCGCTGGAGGTGCAGTTCTACCTGCTCGACTTCGGTGCGGGCAGCTTCCAGTCGCTCGCCGGTCTGCCGCACGTCGGCGGGGTGGCCGGGCGCCTGGACGTGGACAAGGTGCGCCGGATGGTCTCCGAGGTGCACGGGGTGCTCAACCGGCGCGAGGAGCTGTTCCGGGCCGCCGGGATCGACACCATCGGCACCTACCGGGCCCGCCGGGCGGCCGGCCAGCTGCCGGACGAGGCCTTCGGCGACGTCTTCCTGGTGATCGACGGCTGGAACACCTTCAAGCAGGAGTTCGAGGGCCTGGAGCCGGTGATCGGCGACATCGCCCAGCGCGGCCTCGGCTACGGCGTGCACCTGGTCATCACCGCGGCCCGGTACGCCGAGGTGCGCCCGGCGCTGAAGGACCTGCTGCAGAACCGCACCGAGCTCAAGCTCGGTGACGCGATGGAGTCCGAGGTCGACCGCCGGGTGGCGCAGAACGTCCCGCCGCTGGCCGGGCGCGGCATCACCCCGGAGCGGCTGCACTTCCTGTCCGGGCTGCCGCGCCTGGACGGCTCCTCCTCGGTGGACGACCTGCAGACCGGGGTGGCCGGTCTGGTCAGCGCCGTCGACGGGGCCTGGACCGGCCCGCGCGCCCCGCAGGTGCGGATGCTGCCGGCCGTGCTGGACGGCCTCTCGCTGCCGAAGGGCTTCGAGCACCCGGAGCGCGGCGTCGCCTTCGGCGTGGACGAGGCGGAGCTGGCGCCGGTCTTCGTCAACTTCGAGACCGACCCGCTGTTCATCGTCTTCGGCGACACCGAGTCCGGTAAGTCGGCGGTGCTGCGGATGCTGATCAAGCAGATCACCGAGCGCTACACCCCGGACCAGGCGGGCATCGTGGTCGGCGACTACCGGCGCGCGCTGCTCGGCACCGTGCCGCCGGAGTACCTGGTGGAGTACGCGGCCGCGCAGCCGGCCATGGCGGCCATCGTCGACATGCTGCGCGGCGCCTGCTCGCGCCGCCTGCCGGGCCCGGACGTGACCGCGGAGCAGCTGCGCAACCGCAGCTGGTACAGCGGCAAGGACATGTTCGTGATCGTCGACGACTACGAGCTGGTCTCGACGAGCTCGGGCAACCCGCTGGCCCCGCTGGCCGAGTTCCTGCCGTTCGCCCGCGACATCGGCCTGCGGGTGATCGTGGCCCGCAGCGCGGGCGGCGCCGGCCGCTCGCTGTACGAGCCGGTGCTGCAGCGGATGCGCGAGCTCGGCGGCCAGGGCGTGATCCTCTCCGGCAACCGGGACGAGGGCGCGCTGCTGGGGACGGTCAAGCCGCAGGCGCTGCCGCCGGGCCGGGGCGTCTACGTGTCACGCCGGGTGACCAGCGGGCAGATGGTCCAGACGGGCTGGCTGCCGGTGGCGTAGCCGCGCCGGCCGTCACGGACGGTGAGCGAAGGGGTCGGACCCGTGGGGTCCGGCCCCTTCGGTGTCCCAGGTTCCGAAACGTTACCTGGCACTTTCCGGGTGGGGGCTGCGGTTCCCGTACCCGGCCGGGGAGTTGCCGGGCGCTTCGGGGGCACCTGGCGTGTCGCCGTCCATCCGGAGAATGGCCTTTGAATCACGCTGCTCCCCCTTTGTTCACCTTCGATTCAATTGCAATGTGGCCAAGGTAACAAGTCGGACAAAGCTCGCAATGACCGAAGGTGATCATCGGATCGCATGTCCGCGCCACTCACCGCAACGGATTCCGAAGCAGTTCCGGCGTTGACGCAATCAATACGCCCAAGGTTCCATGGCGGCCAGGGAGCGACTGGAACCGGACACCGAGCAACCAGCCAGCGGAGGCGATACCGCTCCCACTCCAGCACCGCAGAGCCGATCGGAAGCCACATGACCGACACGCTTCGTCCGCCACAGAACGTAGCCGCCCCGGCGGCCGAGGCGGCCGCGCCCCAGCAGCTCAAGCGCTCGATCGGCGTGGTGGGCGGCACCCTGCTCACGCTGTCCTGCGTCACGCCCGCCTCGACGCTCTTCGTGATCGTGCCGGAACTGTTCTCCAGCATCGGCAGCGCCACCGCGCTGGCCATCGCGATCGGCACCGTGCTCTGCGTCGCAGTCGCGTTCTGCTACTCCGAGCTCGGCACCCTGATCCCCAGCGCCGGCGGCGAGTACGCGATGGTCGGCACCCTCGCCGGACGGCTGATGGGCTGGCTGGTCTTCGTGCTCTCGCTGATCGTGGTGATGATCGTCCCGTCGGTCATCGCCCTCGGCACCGCCGACTACCTCGCCCCCGTCCTGCACCTGGACAAGGCCATGACCGGCGCCGCCGTGATGCTGGCCGCCACCCTGGCCGGCCTGCTCGACCTGCGCGCCAACGCCTGGATCACCGGCGTCTTCCTGGTCCTGGAGGTCATCGCGGCCGGCGTGGTCTCGGTGCTCGGCTTCGCCCACACCAACAGCGGGGCCCCCAGCCTGCTGCACGGCGTGGTCACCGGGGACAACGGCGCCACCACCACGGTCAGCGTGGGCGCCATCGTCGGCGCGCTCGGCATCGCCCTGTTCATCACCCAGGGCTTCTCCACCGCGGTCTACCTGTCGGAGGAGCTGGAGAACCCCCGCCGCAACGTCTCGCGCACCGTGCTGTGGACGCTCGGCATCTCCTCGGCCATCATCCTGGTCCCGGTCGTCGCCATCACCATGGGCGCCCCCGACCTCCAGACCCTGTCCGCCGGCGACATCTCCGGCATGGTCACCGCCTGGAGCAACTCCGCGGTCGGCACCTTCATCAGCCTCTGCGTCGCGCTGGCCATCATCAACGCCGGCATCGTCATGGTCATCCAGAACTCCCGGGTGCTGTTCGCCTCCGCCCGTGACAAGGCCTGGCCGGAGCCGGTCAACAAGGCCTTCGGCACCCTCGGTCGCTTCGGCTCGCCGTGGATCGCCACCCTGGCGGTCGGCCTGCCCGGCGCCGCGCTCTGCTTCGTCAAGGGCGAACTGCTGAGCAACATCACCGGCGTCGCCGTCACCGGGATGTACCTGCTGGTCGCGATCGCCGCGCTGCTCTCCCGCCGCGCCCACCACAAGCACGCCTCCGCCTGGCGGATGCCGCTGTGGCCGGCCGTCCCGGTCGTGCTGATCGCCGTCCTGGTCTACGTCATGACCAAGCTGGACACCGAGCCCCTGCTGTGGACCGGCGGCATCACCGCCGCCGCCACCCTCTACTGGCTGTTCTACCTGCGCCCCCGGCAGGACACCCGCTGGGTGATCAGCCTCCCCGAGGACCAGCAGGACTGACCCCCACCCCTCCCCCACACGGCGGTGCCCCGGGCCTCCCCCAGCCCCCCCGCCCGCCGGGCCCACCGCCGTCTGCCGCTACTTCCCGGGCTTCCACTGCGGGCTGGTGGCGATCGCCCGCAGCTCCGCCGCGGTCATCAGCGGATCGCCCTTCGACGCCAGCGTGACCAGGACCTCCATGCCGTCCGGCCGCATCGCGTCCACGACCAGCACTCCCTTCGGGGCCACGGCCACCGCGCCGCGCACGAGGAGCTTCGTCCCGTCCGGCAGGGTCTCCGCGTCCTGGTACGACTCCGGTCCCGGCCGGTCGTCGGGGGCCTTCGCCCAGTTCTCGACCGTCAGCGTCAGGGTCCCGGTCCGCCCGCCCCCGGCCAGCTCGAAGTCCGCCCGCAGCTCCCGGCTCCTGCGGTCGGTCACGGTCACCCCGGAGGGCAACAGCCCGGTCAGGACGGTCTCGCGGTCCTGCAGCGACAGGCCCGGGTCGATCGCCTCGGTGTCGACGCCGTCGAACCTGAGGGCCGCGACGACCCGATCCCAGGACTTGTCCGTGACGACGGCCTTCAGCTGGTCCAGCGTGAGCGGCGGGTTGGGCCGGCTGTCCGGCGCGTCCTTCTCCTGGGGGGAGTTCCACTCGCTGAAGCCGATCAGCCCGCCGTCCGGACGGGCCACCGAGGCGCGCCACTCCTTGGTGGTGGCCCGGTGGTCCGGATACTCGTAGCCCTGGGTGAGCATGAGCTTCGATCCGTCCGGCAGGACGGTGACGGTGCAGGAGTCCAACGAAGCGATCTTGAGGTTCGTCGGGCAGGTCTGCGGCTGGACGTCCTTGGGGCGGTGCTTCTGGATGCTGAGGCCCATCAGCGACCGGCCCTGGCCATCGTCGAAGACCAGGTTGGCGTCCGCGTAACTCCCCCTGTTCTCGTCGGTTCCATGCCCCTTCGCGTCGGACACCTGGCCCTTGGGCAGCAGTGCCCGGAAGGTGGCCACCACCTCGTCACCGGAGACCACCGTCGGAGCGGAGGACTTCACCGAGGTCGGGGTGGCCGCGGCGGCGGCGCTGCCGGTGGCGTCGGGCGCGGTGGCGTCGGGGGTGGCGCCCGCCGGGGCGGAGGCCGCGCTCACCGTGCCCGCGTCCTTGCCGGCCGGGGCGCCCAGGAACACCGCGCCGGTGCCCACCAGGGCCAGGGCGGCCGCGCCGCCCACCACGGCGGCGGTCGAGCGGCGGCGCCAGCGGCGGCGGCCGCGCCGGTAGCCGCCCGCGACCAGGTCTGCCTGTTCGGTGCGGAAGCCTTCGCCCGTACGGGTGAGGGCGTAGAGAAGATCGTCCTCGAACTTGTCCGGTTCGGACATGGGTGTTCACCGTCTCCTTGCGTCGCGGGTTGCGGGAAGTGCCGTGTCACGGATTACGGGAAGCGCCGCACGGCCGGGCGCCCGCCGGCCTCAGCGGGCGGCGAGCTCGGCCAGCGAGTCGCCGAGCAGGGCGCGCAGCCGGTTCAGGGCCCTGGTGGTGCGGGTGCGGACGGCGCCGGAGGAGACCCGCATCGCCTCGGCGGTCTCCTCGACGCTGCGGTCCTCCCAGTAGCGCAGCACCAGGACCGCGCGGTCCTTGGGCGGCATCCGGCCGAGCGCGTCGAGGAGGGTCAGCCGCAGGGTGCTGTCGGTGTCGCGTCCCGCCGGCTCCGGCAGGACGTCACTGGGACGCTCGCCGCTGGAACGGCGGCGCTGCTGGGCGAGGAAGACGCGCACCATGACGGTGTGGGTGTAGGCCGCCGGGTTGTCGATCCGGCCCCGGCCGGTGAAGGCGCTGCGCCGCCACAGCACGTACATCCGGCTGAGGGCCTCCTGCACGAGGTCCTCGGCGTAGTGGGTGTCGCCGCTGGTGAGCAGGCAGGCCGAACGGTACAGGTGGCCGGTGCGGCCGGAGACGAGTTCCAGGAACTCCGCGTCCTTGGCCTCCCGGCCCGCCCCGATCCACCTCATGCGCCCTGCCCCCCGCGGTCCGCCCTCCCTGACACTTCATCGATGCGGCGGGCGGGCGGCGGTGTTACAGGGTCCCGGCGGATTTTCGGTGAGCCCGGCCCGCGCCGGGCGCCGGGCGGGCATCGGGCGGTCAGGCGTCAGGCGTCAGGCGGTCAGGCGGTCAGGCGCCGGCCGGGCGTCAGTCGGCGGACTTGCGCCGGTGGTCGCGCAGCACCACGCCGCCGCCGATCAGCAGAGCCACCAGCAGCGCGCCGACGCCCACGACGTACGTCGCGGTACGGCCGTCGCGGTCGGCCTGGGTCTCGCCGAGGCCCACCGGGCGCGGCACGATCGGCGCGGCGGCGAGCTGCACCGGGGCGTCCGGGATGGGCTCGTAGGGCGCGTCCTCGGGAGCCTTGGCGACCGCCTTGACCGGGTCCACCACACCCCAGCCGATGAACTTGTCCGGCTCGCGCTGGGTCCGCTGCGCGGTCTGCTCGATCCAGGCCCGCACCTGGGCCGCCTTCCACTTCGGATGGGCGCTCCTCAGCAGCGCGGCGAGGCCGGAGACGTACGGGGCGGCGAAGCTGGTGCCGTTGTCCACGCACTGGCCGCTCCCCGGCACGGTGGACAGCATGTCGACACCGGGCGCGGCGACCTTCACGAAGCTGCCGTACTGGGAGAACGGCGCGCGCTCGTTGTTGCGGTCGGAGGCGCCGACGGCCAGCACGGTCGGGAAGGCGCCCGGGTAGGTGTCGCCCTCCTTGCCGTCGTTCCCGGTGGAGGCGACCACCACGACGTTGCGCGACTCCGCGTACTCGACGGCGGCCTTCAGGTCCTGGTACCCGCCGAAGCGGGCGTCGCCCGCGCCGCGCACGTCCTGGGAGATGTTGATGACCCCGGCGCCCTTGTCGACCGCTTCCCTGATCGCCTGGACCAGGGTGGAGACGTCGCCGTTGCCGTCGCTGTCGTTCTGCCGGATCGAGAGGATCTGGGCGTCGGGAGCCAGTCCGACGAAACCGGTCTGCGGCCTGACCCGGGCGGCGATGATGCCGGCGACCTTGGTGCCGTGACCGACCGGGTCCTCGACGGACGCGCCCTTGACCGGCTCCTTGGTCTCCCGGTTGACCAGCAGGTTGGAGCCCGCCTGGAGCTTGTCGACCACCTTCTGACCGGAGGAGTCGGCCGGGACCTGGCCCGCCAACTGCGGGTTGCCCAGGTCGACCCCGGTGTCGATGACCGCGACCTTCACGCCCACGCCGGTGGTCTTCCCGCCCTGCCACAGCTCGTTGAGCAGCAGTCGCTGGAGCGACCACGGCACGGTCGGCACATCGGGCGCGTTCTTGGGGCAGTCGCCGGCCGCGGCCAGCGCGGGCCCGCCCTCGGCGTACGCCGGGGCGGCGAGCGGGCCGCCCAGCACCGTGAGCGCGGCGATCGCCGCGGCCGCCTTCCGGTACCCGTGTCGGGACACCCTGCCACCCCTCATGTCGTTCACCCGTGCCGCGCGTCGGGGGCGGGTGCCCGGAATCCGGGTACCCGCCCCCTGCCGTTCCTCAAGGAACCCGAACGTCAGCCCCAGAGCTTGGCGTTGGCGTCCTCGGTCGTCCGGTAGCTCTGCGCGGCGTTCTCCAGCGAGGTCGCGATCTGCGCGCAGGCCTGCTGGAGGTCGTTGGCCTTGGCGTCCCACTTGGCCTGGTGGGCCTGGTAGCCCTGCTGGGCGGCACCCTGCCAGCTGGTGGCGATGCGGGTGACGTTGCCCTTGAGGTCGTTCAGCAGGTGGTCGATGCGGCTCGCCGAGGCCTTGACCTCCTCGGCCGCCTGGTGCACGGTCTGGAAGTTGACGAGAATGTGGTCGGACACGTTGTCTCCCTTGACGAGGGTGCGGAGCGCCGCGCGGTCAGTGGCGAGCGCTCCGCAGAGCGGTGGATCGGGGCAGAACGGCGGCCGGCGCGGGTGCGTCGATCAGCGCGAGTGCGGTGATCAGCCCTGGGCCGAGGAGAACATCGCCTTCTGCTCCTCTTCGGTGCTCGCGTAGTGCTTGGTGGTCAGCTCGATCGCGTGCTTGATCGCGTTCAGCGACTCCTTGAGCGCCGCG
This sequence comes from Kitasatospora sp. NPDC054795, assembly GCF_053611565.1. Lineage (NCBI taxonomy): Bacteria > Bacillati > Actinomycetota > Actinomycetes > Kitasatosporales > Streptomycetaceae > Kitasatospora > Kitasatospora sp. NPDC054795. Next base: position 10,543 of record NZ_JBSHAP010000105.1, on the reverse strand, counting down.
ATGTCCTCGTTGACCCGGTTCTGCAGGCTCGTGTAGGCCGTCGCGGCCGTGCCCTGCCAACCGCCGGTGATGCCGGAGACCGTGCTGATCAGCTTGTTCTTCTCAGCCTCGATCTTGCCGATGGCCTCTTCGATCTGCTTGGCGAACGCCAGCATCTCCTGCGCGGTCATCGTGAACTGACCCTGAGCCATGCTCCACCGTCCCCCATGAGACAACATTTTGCGTGTACGGAGGGCCCTGCGGACCGACCGCCGCCATCACCGGTGTGATGTCCAGCAGCACTGTAGTCGGCACACGCAGCTCGCCCAACATCGATCACCGAGTAGTTACCAGACCATGACACTGAGGCCAATTCGGTTGCCGCGCTTGGCCCGTCAGGCGTTCTGCGGCTGAACGGCACCCGTCGCCGTCAACGGCGGGCCGGCCGGCACCAGGTTCGACCACTCCTTCGGCACCGGCAGCGGCCGGACCCCCTGGTAGCCCAACCGGGCCTGGTTGCCGCCGGGTTCCTCCGGCTGCTGGCCGGACCCCTGGGCCGTGGCCCCGGGGGCCGGCGTGGCACCGGCCGGCGGGGTCGGCGGCTTCGGGGTGCCGCTCTGGCCGGGCTGGGGCGAGGCGCCGGGGCGCGGGCCGCCGTCGCCGTTGGACGGGACGGAGTAGCGCAACCCCGTCTCGGTGATCAGGAAGTCGCTTCCGGAGCCGGCGGCCGAGTGGTCCAGCGAGCGGTAGAACAGACCGTGACCGGGGGTCACGTACGCCGCCCCGGCACCGTTGTTGTACGGCGCGGGGTACAGAGTCCCGGCCCAGACACTGCGCTTGGCCGTGGTGCCGTCCTCGGCGACCCCGTCGTAGGTGCTGCACACGACCATCCGGGCGTCCTGGCGGTCCTGTTGGTTGTTCACCGGCGCGCCGGTCTTCAGCGGCCAGTCCGCCACGGTGCCCTTCAGTGGTGCGTCGACGCCCCACTGGGCGTTGTCGGCCGGGGTCATCTCGTCGCTGCGCGGCTTCTTGTCCTGGTCGTACTTGTAGAGCATCTGGTACGCCGGGTTCTGCCGGATCAGGTCCGCCTGGAACGGCGTGACCAGGTACAGCTGCTCCTTGCCGACCACGTAGTGGCGGTCCTGGTAGTGCACCAGCCGGCCGACCCGGCGGTCGGCCTGGTTGCTCAGCTCCACCTTGGAGTTGGCGCCCTGGCTGTCGGCGACCCCGTCGACCGACGGGAAGGTGACCGGGGTGGCGTCCACCAGGGTCTCCAGCCATTCCCGCTTGACCCGCTGCGGTACCGCGTTGGGCCCGAACACCGCGGTGATCAGTGCCTTGCGCTCCCTGTCGTCCGACTGCGGGGTGCCGATCAGGTGCCTGCGGCCCTGCGCGTCCACCAGGTACACCGCCGCGCCCGCGGCGGCCGGCTGACCCGGCACCGGCGCGGCCGAGACCTGCTGCTCGTCGGCCTGCTGCACCAGCAGCAGCTGGTCCGGACCGAGCATCCGGTCCTTGGCCGCCAGCACCGCCGCGTCCTCGCCGGCCGCCACGAACACCGCCTGGTTGACGGTCTCCTGCTTGTCGTCCGAGCCCGGACGGTCGCACACCGCCCACTTCATCGGCTTGCTCGCGTTGTCCGTGGTCGGCAGCTTGTCCGGCGCGTACGGGATGCCGATCGTCGGCCCGTGGTTCGGGTACCGGTCGAGCACCCCGTCGTCCACCACCACGACCTTGGCGCCCGCGGGCAGCACCAGCCGCGCCGAGGACATGTTGAGCACCTGGTGCAGCCGCTTGGTCTTCTGGTCCTGGTCGATGAGCACCACGTACCGGGTCGTCGACTGCTTGCCCTGGATGATGTTCTTGCCGTCGTCCCACTTCACCGGCGCGCTCGGCTTGAAGACCCCCCAGAGCCCGAACCCGGCCACGAACACCGCCCCGGCCAGCACACTCGGCAGCACCGCCTTCACCGGACGCGGCGCGTCCTCGTCACTGCCGCCGCCGGCGGGCAGCAGGAAGGCCCCCACCGTGCGCTTGCGGGCGAAGGTGTACGCGTTCAGCTCGTCCCGGCGCGATGCCATACCTCGTCGTCCCCCTTGTCAGACGTTGTCGGGCGTTGTCAGACCCGCCGGCCCCGTGGTCACCCGCCGGGCACGAACCGGCGCGAACCCTCTACGATGCGGCAGCAGACGGTGAGTACGGTACGGGTACGGTCCGCGACACAGCCAGCCGGGCCGCGACAACGGATCAGAGAGGGCCACCGGGGGATGCCAAGCCAGACCGCTCCAGGACGCCGCCGCAGTACGGGCGGCGGGAGGCCGCGCCGGTCCGGCCGGGCGCAGCACAGCGCGCCGGCGAACGAGACGGGACCGGGGACCGGGACCGCCGGACCGCAGCCGACCGGAAGCGGGGGCGGCGGGGCCGTCCAGGTCCGGGTCAACCCCCGACCGGGGCTGCTCGCAGGGCGGTTGAAGCTCCAGCAGCTCGTCCTGGTCGAGGTCGCGGCGGCCCTGGTCGCGGTCGGCTGGACGATCAGCCGACCGGTCGCGGCCGGCTTCGGCGCGGTCGCGCTGGTGCTGCTCGTGCTCGCGCTCGTCCCGGTGCGCGGCCGCACCGTCCCGGAACTGCTGCGGGTCCGCGCCGCCCTCAAATCCCGCCGCAAGCAGGCCAGGACGCTGCTGCCACCGGCCGGCACCGACCCGGCGCTGGCACCGGCCCTGGAACTCGAACCGGGGCTGCGCACCTGCACCCACGCCACCGAGGCCGAGTTCGGCGGCCGCCCGGTCCGCCGGGAGACCGGCATGGTCGGCGACGGGACCTTCCTCAGCTCGGTGCTGCTCGTCCAGGCGAAGGACCAGCCGCTGCGCCCGGTGCGCACCGCCCTGCCGCTGCCGCTGGACGTGATCTGCTCGGCGCTCACGGTGGACGACATCACCCTGGAGTCGGTGCAGCTCGTCCAGCACACCCAGCCCGCCCCGGCCCAGCACCTGCCCGAGCAGTCGCTGGCCGCCCGCGCCTACCGCGAACTGCCGGACGGCACCGCAACCCCCGGGCTGCGGCTGACCTGGATCGCGCTCAAGCTCGACCCGGAACGCGCGGCGACCGCCGTCCGGGCCCGCGGCGGCGGCGAGGAGGGCGCCCGCAAGGCGCTGCAGCGGGTCACCGACCAGCTGGCCGGCCGGCTCAACAGCGCCGGCTTCAACGCGACCGTGCTGGACGAGCGCGAGCTGATCGCCGCACTGGCCATCGCCACCTGCGCCAACCCGATCGCGGTGGCGGGCCGTCAGGGCACCGGCAGCGGCGGCGGCACCACCCGCCGCACCCAGGAGGGCAACCGGTTCTGGCGGATCGACGACCGCTGGCACACCACGTACTGGATCTCCCGCTGGCCGCAGCTGAGCCGCCCCGGCGGCGCCCCCGGCCGGGTCGCCGCGCCCGACCTGGTCAACCTGATCACCGGCTCCCCGGCCCTCGCCAGCACCTTCAGCCTGACCGCCGGGCACGGCACCGGCGGCTCGGTGACGGTCAGCGGGCACGTGCGGGTGACCGGCCGCAACGAGAGCGAGGTCGGCCAGATCGGCCGCCAGGTGGAGAGCCGGGCCCAGAGCACCGGGCTCGGCCTGGTCCGGCTCGACCTGGAGCAGGCTCCCGGCATGCTCGCCACCCTGCCGCTCGGAGGGGCTTCCTGATGGCGTACCAGACCTACCCCACCGCCGGCCCCCAGCCCGGCGCCGAGCAGCGCCGGACCCGGCCGCGGATCCTGCCCGGCTTCGGGCTGCGCGGCCCGCGCCGGGAGAAGCACGTGCTGGAGCCGGCCGACCTCGCGTCGCTGGCCTTCCCGGTCGGCGACGACGGCGTGGTGATCGGCGTCGACCCGCAGGGGCTGCCCGCGGTGCTCGGCCTGTTCCGCCCGACCTCGTACGACCTGGTGCTGGTCGGCGGCATGTGGACGGCGCAGGTCATCGCGCTGCGGGCGGCCGCGATCGGCGCCCGCGTCGCGGTGGAGACCGCCCGCGGACAGCTGTGGGGTCCGATGGCCCAGGCGGCCGGCGGCGGCCAGCCGTGCGTGACGGTCCACCAGGTCGGCCGGCTCGGCCCGCAGGGCGCCTCGGTGGCCTCGCCGGTGCTGGTGGTGCGCGACCTCGGCGCCCGCCCGCCGCGCAGCCGGCTCTCCGCCGCCCCCTGGCAGACCACCCTGACCCTGCTGCCCTACCTGGGCCCGAACGCCTCCCGGGTACTGAACGCGGCCGACCTGGTCGGCGTGCAGCGGATCTCGCCGCAGGAGGCGGAACTGACCGGCCGGATCCTGTCGCTGCCGCCGGAGGACGTGGCCGCCCTGCCCACCCTCGGCGACGACCTGACCCTGTGGGCCACCAGGATGCGCCGCCAGTACGTACGGGCCGTGGCCGGGCAGGCCGAACAGCAGGTGCTCGGCGGGCCGCGCCGGATGGACTGAGCGCCGGCTCGCCGCACCGGGCGGGCCGGCGGGGATGCGAAGCCGCCTTCAACGGGGGTTGCCGTACGGCCTAGTCTTTGATGTGGCAACGGCACCGCTGAACAAGCGGCGGCGAACACGAGGGAGCCAGAGTGAGCAGCGATCGGGACGGCGTCTACGTCGGCGACAACGCGGCGGAGGACGACGACGACTGGTCGGACGCGCCTGACTACACTCCCCCGTCCTGGTACGTCCAGACCGAGCCCGCGGCGGCCGCGAACGCACCGGCGGCGGGCGCTCCGACGGCTCCGAACGCACCGGAGGCGGTCGCTCCGACGGCTCCGGGCGCTGCCGCTGCGGCCGCGACCGCGGCACCCGGTTCCCCGACGCCCGCCGCTGCTCCGGCGCAGCAGCAGGCCCAGGCTCCGGTGCCCGGCCAGGCCGCGCCCCCGGCGGCCGGGGCCGCGCCGGCCGCGGTCCAGGCTCCGGCACCCTCGCCGGCACCCGCTCCGCTGCCCGCGGCGCCCGCCCCGCCGGTGCAGGCCGAGGCGCAGCACGTCCCCTTCCCGGCGCCTTCCCCGACTCCGCCGGTCCCCGAGCAGCCGCAGCCCGGTGCCCCGGCGTGGGCGCTGCCGGAGGCCGCGGCGCAGCAGCCCGTCCCGCAGCCCTACCCGGCGCCGCCCGCCGCGATCGCGGCGCCGGGACAGCCCGTCCAGCCGGGACAGCCGGGACAGCCGCAGAACTTCGCGCAGCCGCCGGTCCAGCCGGCCCCGCCGCAGCACCCCCAGCACCCCCAGGACCCCCAGGGCCCGGCGGTGGCCTGGGACCCGCAGGCCGCGTGGGCGGCCCAGCAGGCCCAGCAGGCCCAGCAGGCCCAGCAGGCCGCCGTCCCGCCGCAGCCCGGCCCGGTGGACCCGCGCCAGGGCGGCTGGCCGCAGCCCGCCGCGTACCAGCCGCCGGCCCAGCCGCACCCAGGCCCGCAGGGCCAGCCCGGCCAGCCCGTGCCCGGCCAGCCCCAGCCGCAGCCGTGGCAGCAGCAGCCGCAGGCCCCGCAGCCCAGCGCGTTCCAGCAGGCCGCCGCCCCGCAGCAGACGGCGCACGGCGCGCCGCTCGGCTACACCGCCGCCGTCGAGCTGTCCTCGGACCGGCTGCTGCGCAGCCAGCCCAAGCAGCAGCGCCAGCAGCCGCGCTTCCAGTTCGGCGGCAAGGCCGCGGCGGCCGAGAAGGCCCGCCGGCTGGAGATCATCCGCACCCCGGTGCTGAGCTGCTACCGGATCGCCGTGATCAGCCTCAAGGGTGGTGTCGGCAAGACCACGACCACCACCGCGCTCGGTGCGACCCTGGCCAGCGAGCGCCAGGACAAGGTGATCGCGATCGACGCCAACCCGGACGCGGGCACCCTGGGCCGCCGGGTCAAGCGCCAGACCGGCGCGACCATCCGCGACCTGGTGACGGCCATCCCGCACCTGCGCAGCTACATGGACATCCGTCAGTTCACCTCGCAGGACCTGAACTCGGGCCTGGAGATCCTGGCGAACGACGTCGACCCGGCGGTCTCGACCACCTTCAACGACTCGGACTACCGCCAGGTGATCGACGTGCTGGGCCGCCAGTACCCGATCATCCTGACCGACTCCGGCACCGGCCTGCTGTACAGCGCGATGCGCGGCGTGCTGGACCTGGCCGACCAGCTGATCATCGTCTCGACCCCCAGCGTGGACGGCGCCTCCAGCGCCTCGACCACCCTGGACTGGCTCTCCGCGCACGGTTACGCGGACCTGGTGCAGCGCAGCATCACGGTGGTCTCCGGGGTGCGCGAGACCAGCAAGATGATCAAGGTCGAGGACATCGTCGCGCACTTCCAGACCCGCTGCCGCGGCGTGGTCGTGGTGCCGTTCGACGAGAGCCTGGCGGCCGGTGCCGAGGTCAACCTCGACATGATGCGGCCCAAGGTCCGCGAGGCCTACTTCGATCTGGCCACCCTGGTCGGCGAGGACATCGTCCGGGCCCAGCAGGCCGCCGCCCAGCAGGCCGGCTGGCAGCAGCAGGCCCAGGCGCAGGCCCAGCCGGGCTACCCGCAGCCGTACGCCGACCCGCAGCAGCAGCCCCAGCCGTACCCGCAGCAGGCCGGCCAGCCCGCCCCGGGGGCACCGTGGGCCCCGCAGCCCGGCCAGGCCCCGCCGCCCCCGCCCGGGTACGGCTACCCGCAGCAGCCCGCTCCCGGGGCGCCCTGGGGGCAGCAGCCGGCACCGGGCTACGGCTACCCGCCGCAGGCTCCCCAGCAGTGAAACCGCGGAAGGGGCCCACCGCCCTGGTGTCGGTGGGCCCCTTCCGGCGTTGCGGCGCTCAGACGCCGTCGGTCAGCTCACGGGCCCGCTTGACGTCGTCGGCCATCCGGTCCAGCAGCGCGTCGATGGAGTCGAACTTCTCCATCCCCCGCAGGTAGGCCAGGAAGTCCACGGCCACGTGCATCCCGTACAGGTCCAGGCCGACCCGGTCGATGGCGTAGGCCTCCACGGTGCGGGCGGTGCCGTCGAAGGTCGGGTTGGTGCCGACCGAGATCGCCGCCGGCATCCGCTCGCCGTCCGCGGTCAGCCAGCCCGCGTACACGCCGTCGGCCGGGATCGCGCTGTGCGGCACGGTCTCGACGTTGGCCGTCGGGTAGCCCAGCTCGCGGCCGCGCTGCGCGCCGCGCACCACCACGCCCTCGACCCGGTGCGGGCGGCCCAGCACCTCGCCCGCGCCGGCCATGTCCCCGGTCTCGACCAGTCGGCGGGTCAGGCTGGAGGAGAACGGCTCGCCGGCCCCGGCCGTACCGCACACCTGGAGGTCGACCACCTCGACCTCGAAGTCGTCCGCCCGGCCCAGCTCGCCGAGCAGCGCGACGTCCCCGGCGGCCCGGTGGCCGAAGCGGAAGTTGGGGCCCTCGATGACGACCCGCGCGCGCAGCGCGTCCACCAGCACCTGCCGGACGAAGGTCTCCGGGGACTCCTGGGAGAACTCCGTAGTGAACGGCAGCACCAGCACCGCGTCCACGCCCAGCTCCGCGATCAGCTCGGCGCGGCGCGGGTGCGGCGCGAGCAGCGGCGGGTGGCTGCCCGGCCGGATGACCTCGCGCGGGTGCGGGTCGAAGGTCACCACGACCGCCGGGAGACCGAGTTCGCGGGCCCGCTCGACCGCCCGCCCGATGATCAGCTGATGCCCGCGGTGCACCCCGTCGAACGAGCCGATGGTGACGACGCTGCGTCCCCAGTCCCCGGGGATCTCCTCCAGGCCACGCCAGCGCTGCACCTGACCGCTCCTTGTTCCGTACGGCGCGTACCCTCTGTACGCTCAAACGCTCAAAACCCGAACCCCTATAGCGTGCCATGCGCCTGCCCCGGCTCAGGCACCGGAATGCGGGTTGAGCCCGCCGAGGGCCCCGCCGCCCGCCCGGACACGGCGCGCTCGGCCTCGGCGGCGGCGTACTGAGGGTCCCGTCCGGCCGCCGTCAGGGCCCGCATCCGGGCCAGTCGGGGGCCGTCCGGGGCGGTCGGCGCGGCGCCGGACGGCCAGCGGGCGAGCAGCCGGGCGAAGGCCGCCGACCGCCCGGCGCAGCGCACCAGCAGCTCGTCCGCGCCCGGCAGCCCCGGGGTGGCCCGGGCCAGCACCGCCCGGGCCCGGGCGGGATTCTCGGCCGCGCAGTGCTCGGCGAGCCCTTCCACGGCGGTGGTCAGCACCGCCGGGTCGGCCTCGGTGGCGAGCAGGGTGTCCAGCAGCTCGCAGCGCAGCGCGTCCGCCGCCGGGTCGGCCACCGGGACGGACAGCACCTCGGCGAACGGCCGCCGGACCTCCGCCCCGCGGGCGGCCAGCGCGACGCCGAGCAGCACCCGCAGCTCCAGCCGGTCGGCCGGGCCGACGGCGCCGGCGCGCCCCAGCCGGCGGCCGAGGTAGTCGACGGCGACCGGACCGGCCGGCGCCGGGTCCGTCCGCAGCAGCCCGGCGGCCAGCTCGGCGCCCCGCCGCACGGCCGCCGGGGCGGTGGCGTCGGCGAGCACCCGCAGCGTCTCGGCGAGGGCCGCGCCGGGGCCGGCCGAGCGGTCGGCGAACGCGGCCAGGACGGGCTCCGGGTCGCTCTCCAGGGCCGGGGCGAGCGCCCGCGGGGTGAGGAAGGCGTCGCCGCCGGCCCGGAGCCGGGCGAGGGCGGCCGGCAGGTACGCGGAACGGGTCGCCGGGTCACCGACCAGCAGGGCCAGCGCGGCCCCGTGCAGGCCGGGCTCGTCCTCCCGGGCGAGCAGGGTCAGCGCGGTGTACCGCAGCAGCTCCGCCCCGGCACCGGAGGCGTACGGGGCGGTCCGCAGCGCGTGCACGGCGGCCGCGACGTGCCGTTCGGGCCGCCGGTCGTGGCTCCAGCGGTCCACCGCTCGGCAGAGCGCGGACGGCTCCTCGGCGGCGAGCACGGTCAGCAGTGCGTCCGCCCTCGGGTGCGCGGCCGCGGCCAGCGCGTCGGCCAGCTCGTCCAGGGCGAGCCGGCGGTGGGCACGCAGCAGGTCGTGGGCGACGTCGGCGACGGTGCGGCCGGGCCGCCCCGGCAGGCCGTGCGCGTCCTCGAACCAGGCGCAGAACAGCGGGAACACCGCGACCGGGTCGGCGCGCAGCCGCTCGGCCACCGCGGCGAGGTAGCGCTGCCCGGGGCCGTCGGCGGGCATCAGGCGGCGCAGCAGGTCGAGTTCGGCCTCGACGGGCAGGCCGAGGCCGGTCCAGAAAGCCGGCCCGAAGCGGCCGAGCCCGGCCGCCCGGAGCCCCGCCGTGCCCGCCGGGCCCGCCCGTTCGGCGATCCGGGACGCCAACTGGTCCAGCAGTGCCCGGTGTTCGGCCGGGTCCGGGCCGACGGTCAGACCCGCGGCGAGCAACCCGGCGGCCCACCAGGCGGGTTCACTGCCCGGCGGGCGGAGGTCCAGGGCGCGCCAGATCCGGTGCAGCCACGGGTCGAGGGCGCCGGCGCCCCAGGTCTCGGCCACCCGGCGCAGCGCGGCGACGACCGGGCCGATCCGGTGCCGGGGGACGGCGCTCGCCCCGGCGGCCGGCTCCCCCGCGCGGTGCCCGCCGGGCTCCTCCGGCTCGTCGGCCGACCAGGGCGGGGTGTCCTCGGCCTCGCCGAGCAGCAGCCGCAGCGCCGCGTCCAGGTCCAGGTGCCGGCCCTGCAGCCAGTCCGCGAACTCCCCGTGCGCGAAGCGGAATCCGGGCCCGGCCGGGACGAACAGGCCCTCGGCGAGCACCGCCGTGGCCCAGCCGCCCTCGACCGGGAACAGCTCCTCGAAGACGGCGTGGTCCAGCCCGCCGTCCGACCGGCCGCCGAGCATCCGCCGGGCCGCCTCGTGCACCCGGCCTGCCACCGCCGCCGCGAGCCGGCGCACCCGCCGGTGCCGCGGTGTGCCGGGCCGCACCGCGCCCCGGCGGTGGGCGCCCGGGCGGCGCGGCCGAGCGTCCTCGGCCAGCCGCTGGGCCACCCGCAGGCAGCGCAGGTCCAGGAAGGCGCCGAACAGGTCGCCCCGGCGCACCGGCCCGTCGTGCAGCCCCTGGGCCCACAGCTCCCCGGCCAGCCGGACGGCCAGCGGGTGCCGGGCGTCCTCGGCGGCGGCCGGGTGCCCGGGGGGCAGCCCGTACCGGCGGCGCACCCGCTCGGCCGCCTCGGGGGGCAGCGGGCCGAGCCGCTGTCCGACCAGGCTCGGCCCGCCGTGGCCGAGGCCGTCCATCCGCACGGTGGGGGCGCTGCCCAGGTCCCCGTGCGGGTGCGGCTCCTCCGTCCGGCGGGGACCCGGGGCGCCGCTGCCCCAGGTCTCGGCCGCGAGCAGTTCCCACAGCTCCTCCCCGCAGGCCGTCACCAGCCGGGCCCCGCAGCCGGTCAGCCACTGGCCGGCGCCGCGCAGCCAGCGCGCGTCCACCGGCAGCGGGGCCTCCTCGGGGCCGTCCAGGACCACCAGCAGCGGCCGGCCGGCCGCCGCGCACAGCGCGGCCACCGGCTCGGGCGCGGGCGCCGGGGTGCCGAGTCCGGCCGCCGCGGCGGCCAGCGCCCGCTCCACCGGCTCGGCGAGCGACCGGTCGTCGGCGCGCAGGTCGGCGCCGCGCAGCCAGAGGGTGGGCAGCGGG
>NZ_JBSHAP010000104.1:0-32804 GCF_053611565.1 Kitasatospora sp. NPDC054795 | reverse complement strand
GTACCGACGGTCCCGGCCGCCGCCGTTCCGGTTCTCCGCCGGCGTCGTCCTGGCGCTCCCTCCGTGTCGCTTCGGGGCCTCTTCGCGGTCCCTTCGCGGTCCCTTCATGCTCCCTTTGGGGTCCCTTCGCGCCGCTTCGCGCCGTCCTGGGACCGCTCCGGGACCGCTTTTGCGCCGCCGACCGTCCGGATCCGGCGTACCGGCCGAAGAGCCCCGGCTCCCGGCCGTCGGCTGGATAGAGTCCCGCCATGGTGACTGTGAACGCGGAGAGCCCTGCGGGCGGGCGGCTGGCCGGCCGCTCCTGTGTGGTGACGGGTGCGGCCAACGGCATCGGGAGGGCGGTCGCCGAACGCTTCGCCCGGGAGGGCGCGTCGGTGGTCGCCACCGATGTGGACGCGGCCGGGCTGGACCGGCTGGCCGAACGATTCCCCGGTGCCGTCAGCACGGTGGTCGGTGACGTGGCCCGGGACGAGGACGCCCGCCGGATGGTGGCCGCCGCCGTCGAGCGGCACGGGCGACTGGACGTCCTGGTGGCCAACGCCGGGATCATCCCCCTGATGGAGATCACCGAGGCCACCGCCGAGGAGTGGGACCACGTGATGGCGGTGGACGGTCGCGGCATGTTCCTCACCTGCAAGTACGCGATCGAGGCGATGACCGCCCAGGACCGGCCCGGCGGCTCGATCGTCTGCCTGTCCTCCATCTCCGGCGAGGCCGGTCAGCGCGGCCAGGCGGTGTACGGGCCCGCCAAGTTCGTCGCCTCCGGCCTCACCAAACACCTCGCCGTGGAATGGGCCGACCGCGGCATCCGGGTCAACGCCGTCGCCCCCGGCACCATCACCACCGCGCGCGTCGCCCGGCTGTACGACGAGCCCGGTGGCCCGGAGTACCTCGGGGCGATCGAGAAGCGGCACCCGATGGGGCGGCTCGGGGACCCGGCCGAGGTCGCGGCGGCCGTCCTCTTCCTCGCCTCCGACGACGCGTCCTTCGTCACCGGGGTCGTGCTGCCGGTGGACGGCGGGTACCTGGCGCAGTAATGCCGCCGCCGGACGGCCGGCTCCCGGCGAACAGCTCGACCAGGACGGACACCCCGTCCGCCCCGTGCCCGGCGCCGACCGCCGTCCGGGTGAGGGCGAGCGCCGCGTCCAGTACGGAGGTGTCCAGGCCACGCGCCCGGGCGGTGTGCGCGACGTGCGCCAGACCGGCCTCGGCGGAGGCGAGACTGCTGCGGTCGCCCGGATGCCTGCGCTCGTCCGCGCGCTGCGCGTAGCCGTCGATCAGCGGCGGCAGCAGGCGCGGCAGGCCCTGGGCGTACGGGGCGAGTTCGACGCCGCCGATGCCCTCGGCGCGGGCCAGCGCCAGGGCGTGCAGGTAGCCGTGCACGGTGGTCCAGAACAGGTCGAGCAGGGCGGCGTCGAAGGCGCTCGCCCGCCCCGGGTCCGCGCCCACGTGGCGTACGGTGCCGCCCAGCGCCCGCAGCGCCGCCTCGTGGGCGGCGAAGGCCTCGGCGTCGCCGCTCAGCAGGACAGTGCCCTCCGGGCGGCCGACGGTCGGGGTGGGGGTGAGGACCGCGGCGTCCAGGAGGCGGAAGCCCCGGGCCTCGGCGTCGGCGGCGTTCGCCCGCGCGTCGTCCGGGGAGACCGAGGTGGCGTTGACGACGGTCCGGCCGCGCAGCGCCGTTCCGGCCGCCTCCAGCACGCTACGGGCGGCCGGCTGGTCGCGGACGCAGAGCAGCGCGAGCGGGGCGTCCGCCACCGCCTCGGCGGCGCTCGCGGCCGACCGTGCGCCGAGGGCGAGCGGTTCGGCGTCCCGGCCCGGCGTGCGGTTCCACACGGTGACCGGATGTCCGGCGGCCCGCAGCGCCCCGGCGAGCGCCCGGCCCATCGGGCCCAGGCCCAGCACGGCAACGGCGGTTCGGGCAGGGGTGGTTGAGGAAGATCGTTCGTTCGGCACGGCGGCTACGCTAGAGCTTCACGCCGACGGCAGAGTCAAGGCGCAGAGGCACGGTGGAACGTCGCGGCGGACGGCGCGGACGCTCCGCCGAGGAGGTGTCCGCGATGCGGATCGGAGAACTCGCCCGGCGCGCCGGTGTCACCCCGCGCGCCCTGCGCTACTACGAGGAACAGGGGCTGCTCGCCCCCGAGCGCCGCCCCAGCGGCTACCGCGAGTACGACGAGCGGGACGTGGACACCGTTCGGGGCATCCGTACCCTCCTCGCGGCCGGGCTCAACAGCACCGTGATCGCCGAGATCCTCCACGGCCTGCCGCTTCCCGGGCGGCGCCCGCCCGGTCCGACCTGCCCCGAGTTGCTCGCCGGCCTGGCCAGGGAGCGCGCCAGGATCACCCGGCGGATGGACGAACTCGCCCGGGCCCGGGGCCTGTTGGACGCCATCATGGGTGCTCGGGCGCCGGGCGAGGCGATCCGGTCCGGCCGGATCGGGGCGGCGGAGCGGACGCCGGGCGCGGATGCTTCCCCCTCGGATGCGACCGCCGCGGGCGCGTCCCCCGCGGGTGCGACCGCCGCGGGCGCTGCCGCCGCCGGGGACCGTCGCCCGCGGTCGGCGGCACGGAAACTCGATGGCGCGCGTTCCCGGGCCGTGCTGGAGTGAGCGGATGGATCATGACGAGGTGCTCGCCCTGTTCGACGACCGGCTCCGGCGCAACGTGCCGCCCGACCCCGGCTGTCGCGTCGAACGCGACGGTGCGGTGATCCGGCAGGTGGGCCCGGAGCACAGCTGGAACGGCGTGGTCTGGTCCGGCCTGGACGAGGCCGGCGCGGACGCGGCGATTGCCGCGCAGGTGCGCCACTTCGCCGGACTGGGCCTGGAGTTCGAGTGGAAGGCCTACTCCCACGACCGCCCCGCCGACCTCGGCGCCAGGCTGCTGGCGGCCGGCTTCACCCCGGAGCCGGACGAGGCGCTGATGCTCGCCCGGATCGCGGACCTGCCCACCGACGCCGCCCTGCCCGAGGGGGTCCGGCTGCTCCCGGTGACCGACCCGGCCGGGGTGGACCTGCTGATGGAGGCCCACGAACAGGCCTTCGGCTCCGAGCACCCCGGACTGCGCGCGCGGTTGCTCGACCACCTGCGGCACGGCACCCCGACGGTCAGCATGGTCGTCGCGCTGGCCGGCGACCGCCCGGTCAGCGGCGCCCGGATGGAGCTGGTCCCGGGCACCGGGTTCGCCGGCCTCTGGGGCGGCGGCACCGCACCGGATTGGCGCGGCCGGGGCATCTACCGGGCCCTCATCGCCCACCGGGCCCGGCTCGCGGCCGAACTCGGCTACCAGTACCTCCAGGTCGACGCGAGCGACCAGAGCCGGCCCATCCTCCAGCGCCTCGGCTTCGCCTGGGTGAGCACGACGACCCCTTACGTGCGCCAGCCGTAGGCCCCGCCGAGGGCGGCCGAGGGGCCGGGAGCCGAGGGTGCCGGGAGCCGAGGGGCCGGGAGCCGAAGGTGCCGGGGCCAGATGGGCCGGGACCTGGGGAACTGGGCCGATCGGCAGGGGAGTACGGGGGTGCCGCTGCTCAGGATGTGCCGTTCGGTACATGCGGGGGAGGGGCGGCCGGGGTCATCGTTGAGGCACCACGAGCGGGGACCGTCCGGGTCCCCGGGGAGGAGCCTCGGCGTGTTCGACCTCTACCACCCGCGCGTCCTCGGCACGACGGCCGTCGTGCCCGCCGCCCTCGGCGGCTTCGCTCTCAGCCTCGGTCTCGGGTTCGGGTTCGTGCGCCGGGGCGCCCGGCGGCGATCAGGCCGGGAGCCGTGTCCGGGGCACCGCGGCCGGATCGACCGCGTCCGTGAGCGGGCCCTGCCCGAAGCAACTGCTCCGCTGAGCCCCGGTGTCGTGCACGGCGGTCTGCACCAGGGCGTACTGGAACGGCACCCCGATCGCCGCCAGCGGCAGCAGTACGCACAACAGGGCGTGCCCCGGGCCGATCCGGAACGTCCTGCGGCGCACGGCGGTGACGAGCTGCCAGCCGCCCCAGAACACCGAGACGACGGCCAGCCCCAACCCCGCCCAGGCGAGCGGCAGTACCGGGGCCGGGGCGCCGGGGCTGTCCTGGCAGCGGCTCACGAGCCCGTGGATGTCGCCGTCCGCGACGAGCGTCGGCACGCCGCACGCCCACCCGAGGCAGGCGAGCAGCAGCGGGCCGCCCGCCCGGAGCCACCACGGGGAGCGCCGTTCTTCACTCATACGCCTAGTACCAGTCCGGATTCACGCGGACGAAGTGCAGCTTCTGGTGCCCGCGCTGCTCCTGGAAGCTGTCGATCCGGCCGCCCATGCTCGCGTTCTGCTGGCCGCCGCTGTGCTGGGTGTAGCGGATGTCCCCGTCCGGGGTCACCGCCGTCACCACCGCGGTGTGGTGGACGACGCCCTTCTTGTCCTGGGAGTCCTGGTCGGAGTCCTCCTCGTAGTAGACGATGTCCCCGGGCTTCACTTCGCCCGGCGGCACTTCCTGACCGCCGTGGCGCAGCATGAAGTCGTGCATGTTCTGCGCCCCGGCCCAGCTCTTCGAATAGTCGAGCCGCTGGTCGAGCCAGTCGCCGCCCGCGTCGTCGCTGCGTCCCCAGGTGTCGTCCCCGCGCCAGCCCCACCACTGGTCCCACTTGGCGTGCACGCCGCCCTGGCGCAGCGCCTCGGAGGCGAAGTTGGTGCAGTTGTCGTCGAAGACGTCGATGGTGGTGTCGTTCCAGTTCTCCAGCGCCCACTGCACCGTCTTCACCCGGTCGTACTTGGCGTTGGGCCCGCCGCGCAGGCCCACCTTCACGTCGTCGGGGATGCCCGGGAGGTTGGCGAGGGTCACGGGGTCGGAGAGCATCAGCTGCTTGTGCTGGTTGTCGGTCAGCGCCTTCCACCAGTCGGCGACCAGCCGGGGGTCCTGGCCGCTGGGGATGCCCCCGGCGTACATGGACAGTTCGGTCTGCGAGGCTTCGCGCTGGAGCTGGTCCAGCGCCTTGCGCGGGTCGGTCTCGCAGGTCGCGGCGGCGAGCTTGCGCAGTTCGGCGGAGGCCAGCTTGTCGGCCTGGGCGGCCTCGCGCAGCGCCTCCTGGAGCATCGCGTCCACCTCCTGGACGGCGTTGTCGTTCGAGGCCGCCGCGCCGCCGCTGCCGTGGACGGTGGCGGTGGTCTCGTCGACGGTGAGGCCGTACTGCCGGGCCATGTCCAGGGCGGAGTTCAGAGTGAGCTTGGCCCGGGTGATGCCTGCGCTCAGCCCGTCGAGGATCATGACGACGCCGCGCATGATGTCCGCGCTGGCCTCCAGGATCTGGGCCTGCTCCTGGAGCTTGCGGCCGGCGGCCTCGCCGACCTTGTCCTTCCAGTTCTCCTTGAGCGGGTCGACACCGTTGGCATGGATGTCGTTGACGGCCTGCCACGCCTGCTTGGACAGGGCGAGCCAGGAGCCGGCGGCGGCATCGACGTCGATGCTGTTGGCGGCCTTGAGCGCCGCGATGGTCATCGTCACGGCTGCTGCCCCGGTTCCGCGCCCCCGAGGTCGCCGAGTGCGGCGTCGAGCCGGCGGGCGTACTCCTGGTCGGCCTGGTCGTAGGACTGCGCCGACTCGTGCAACTGTGAGGAGTACAGATGGAGTTGATCGACGACCGACTTCACGTGGGCCTGCCAGGCGTCGGCGCAGTCCTTCAGCGCCGGGCCGGAGTCCCAGGCCGACATCGCGTCGGCGGCCGTGTGGCTGTTGTCGAGCCAGTGCCCGACGGGGCCGAAGGTCTTGGCGGCCTCCGTGAGGCCGTTCGCCGACTGTCGCAACGCATGTGTCTGGACGTGGATGTGGTTCACGGTCAGGCCCCCCTACCCGGCTATGTCGATCCCGATCGACATGGGTGCGGCCATGGTAACGACCAGTTTGGAAGGGAAAGGTCATCCGAAAGTCATGAGAAAGTAATTCGACAGGGCTGGTTGCCTTGCTTCCTGTCGGATACCGGGCAGCCGGTCACCGGCGCGGAAACCGGGCCTCGTCCGGACCTGGCGGGAGGAGGCCGCCCGGGAGGATCTCCCCGGGCTCGCCGGAGAACACCACCTCGCCCCGGTGCAGCATGTGCACCACCGCGGCCCCGGCCAGGGTGTGCGGCAGCGACTGCGCGGCGAGCACGACCGTACGGCCGTCGGCGGCTCCGGCCAGCAGGTGGGCGTGCAGCCGCGCGGCGACGGCCGGGGCCAGGCCGTGCTCCGGCTCGTCCAGCAGGAGCAGAGCGGGCCGAGCCGCCAAGGCCCGCCCGACAGCGACGAGTTGCTGCTCGCCACCCGACAGGACGCCGGCCCGGCGGCCCAGCAGAGCGATCAGCTCCGGGAACAGCCCCAGCACCTCGGCGCGCCCCGGCCCGCCCAGGAGCAGCTTCTCGGCCACGGTCAGCGATCCGAACACCCCGCGACCGGCCGGGACCACGGCCAGACCCCGCCGCGCCCGCTGGTGCACCGACAGCCCGCCGATGTCCCGGCCCCGCCAGAGCGCCCGCCCGCCCGACAGCGGCACCACCCCGGCCGGGGCGTGCAGCGCGCTGGTCCGCCCGGCCCCGTTGCGGCCGAGTCCGACGGAACCCGTCCCGGAGGAACCCGTCCCGGACGGCGCGCAGCGGGCGGCCGCCGCGCCGGACGGGCGAACCCTCCGGGGCGTTACGGGTGATTTCTCCGTCGGATTGTGATTCGTCCATGGATCCGCCTTCATGGTGTCACTTGAGACGTTTCCAGGATCGGCCTGGAACAGCATCCGGGATACGGAGAGCAGGGCCCGGACGGCGCAGTCGAGAGGGAAGACCACCATGCACGTGACGCGAAGCGGCACCCCCGAGGACGGCGGCCGGGCCCGGCGGGCGGCGACCGTCCTGCTCGTCCTGCTGCTCGCGGGTACGGCGGCGGCGTGCGGCAGCGACGGCAAGTCCGGCTCCGCGGCCACCTCCCCGGCGGCGACGGGTGCCACCGTCACGGCGACCGCCACCGAGTCCGCCCCCGCTACCGCCACCGCCACTGCCGCCGGCACGGCCCCCGCCGACCCGGCCGCCGCGAAGGGGGAGATCACCACCAACTGGGAGAAGTTCTTCGACCCCGACACCCCGATCGCCGACAAGGCCCAGCTGCTCCAGGGCGGCGACGAACTGCTCCCGGCGCTCCAAGGCTTCGCCCAGGACCCGAGGGTCGGCCAGGTGCAGGCGAAGGTCGCCGACGTCGCGTTCACCGACGCGAGCGACGCGACCGTCACCTATGCGCTCTCGCTGCAGGGCAACGTGGTGGAGCCGAGCGCGACCGGCCAGTCCGTCCTCGACAACGGCACCTGGAAGGTGTCCCGCTCGACCCTGTGCGGTCTGCTCGCCCAGGCCGGCGGGCCCACGGCCACCCCGATCCCCGGCTGCAGTTGACCGGATGCGGCCGACCGCCCCGCCGCGCCGCCGGGCCGACGACGCGCTCCCGCGCAGGCGGCCCGGCCGTGTCCCGGGGGCGGTCCGCCCGGACCGTTCCCGCGGCGCCCTCACTGCCCGCTTCGCGGTCCTCCTGCTGCCCCTCGCCGCGCTGCTCGCGGCGCTGCTCACCGGCTGCGGCACCCGGCTGCCGGCCGAGGCCTTCACGACCCGCCCGACCCTCGCCTCCCCCGCTGCGGGAGCCACCGGCGCGACCGGAGCCACCGGCGCGGCCGGGGGCGGCAACCCCGCCTCCGACACCGGCGTCACCGCCACGGAGATCAGGATCGGGCTGGTCACCTCGCTCACCGGCCCGGTCGGCAGCGAGGTGTTCAGCGGTCCGCGCTACGGCGCCCAGGCCTTCTTCCGGGCCCTCAACGACCGCGGCGGCCTGCACGGGCGCACCGTCCGGCTGGTGACCTGCGACGACGGCGGCAGCGGGGTCGGCAACCAGGACTGCGTGCACCGGCTGATCGATCGGGAACACGTCTTCGCCTTCGTCAGCGGCAGCGTCCTCGACTACGCGGGCGCCCCGTACTGAGCGGCAATGCGGTGCCGGACGTCGGTGGCCAGCCGATCGGCACGGAGTACGACCGCCGGCCGCACCTCTACGGGATCTACGGCAGCGCCGCCCCGCGCGACGGGCGGTCGGTCGGCTGGAACGGCACGCTCCACCAGAGCACCGAGGTCTTCCGGTTCTTCAAAAAGCGACTGGGCGCGACCAGCGCCGCCGTGGTCGCCTGCAACCAGGCCGACTCGACCCGTTACGCCGGACAGCTGAAGGCCGGGCTGGAGGCCGAGGGGTACCGGGTGCTGCTCCAGACGGTGGACTTCGCGCTGCCGAACTTCCAGGCGGTGGCCGCGGCGGTGCACGCCGACGGCTCGCAGCTGCTGTTCGACGCGATGGACTCCCGGGGCAACGCGGCGCTGCGCCGGGCGCTGGACGAGGCCGGGGTGACGGTGGCGGTGGCGGCGAAGGTCACCGACGTGCAGAACTGGTCGGAGACGGTGCGCACCGACTACGCCTCCTCGCCGGACTGCCGCAACGCGCTGTGGGCGACCTCGTCGAGCCTGAACTACGAGGACGAGCAGTACCCGGCGGTCCACGACCTCCGGGCCGCGATGGCCCGCTACCACCCGGACCGGGCCGACCCGGGCATGCCTGAACGCCGCCCGCTGGCAGGACTCGGCCCAGGGCGGGCAGAGCGGCTGGGTCACCCAGGTGCCGTCGATGACCACGAACTGCTTCGACGTGCCGCAGCTGCCGTACAAGCCGTAGCGCAGGGTCCGATCGACAGCCGACAGCCGACAGCCGACAGCCGACGGACTTCAGCTAACAGCTTTCAGGGAACAGCTTTCAGATGACGGATAACAGATGACAGATTTCGAAATCTGTCATCTGTTATCCGTCATCCGTTACTTGCTGTTGTCGGTCGCCCGCCCTCACGGCAGCCGCTCGACCACCACCATGGCCGCGTCGTCGTCCAGCCTGCCGCCGACGTGCGCGAGCAGATCGCGGCGCAGGCTCTGGAGCAGAGCGGTGGGGCGCTCGGAGTGCCAGGCGGTGACACGTTCGGTGAGCGGGTAGAAACGCCGCTGGGCGTCGCGGGCCTCGATCACGCCGTCGGTGTAGATGAGCAGCCGGTCGCCGGGCCGGAACGGGAAGGTCTCCGCCTCGTACCGCGCCGGCGCGAGTTCGCCGAGGCCCAGCGGCGGGGAGGGGTGGTGCGCGGCGAGGGTGGTGATGCCGCCGGCGCGCAGCAGCAGTGGGGGCGGGTGGCCGCAGTCGATCAGGCGGACCGGGGAACCGTCGTCGGGGATGTCGAGCAGGACGGCGGTGATGAAGGATTCTCCGGCTTCGCCGCTCTCCTCGGGGGGCTCCTCGGGCGAGGGGAGGGGCAGGGCGGACAACGCTTGCAGGCCCTGCCGCTCGCGTCGCTCACGCCGGTCGCGTCGGTCCCGTCGGGACTGTTCGGCGAGCTGGGCGAGGTCCCAGCTGACGCTGCCGTCCAGGTAGGCCGCCAGGTCGGGCAGTTCGGCGTGCAGGTGGGCGGCGGCGCGGAAGGCGCCGAGCAGCAGGGCCGCGTCGCCGAGCGAGGACAGTCCCTTGCCGCGGACGTCGCCGACCAGCAGCCGGGTGCCGGTGGCGGTGCGGGCGGCCGCGTACAGGTCGCCGCCGACCTGCGCCTCGGCCTCGGCGGCCAGGTAGACGGAGGCCAGGTGCAGCGGTCCGATCCGTTCCGGCAGCGGGCGCAGCAGCACCCGCTGAGCGGCCTCGGACACCGAGCGCACCCGGGCCAGCTCGCGCTCGTGCCGCTCGCGCAGCACCCGCAGGCCGACGATCAGCACCGAGACGATCAGCTGCGCGCTCAGCTGGGTCTCGATGTTCGCGCTGGTCAGGCTGTCGCGGACGGCGCCGATGACGGTCAGCGCGGCGAACGCGAGCGCGGCGACCGCGGCGGTGGCCCGGGGTCCGGCGAAGGAGGCGGTGAGGGCGGGGGCGACGATCAGCAGCGGGCCGAGGTGGATGTCCGGCGGGGAGAGGATGTCGACCACGGCGATCAGCACGATCAGCGCGAGGGTGAGCGCCGTCAGCACCCGGCGGTCGGGCAGCCAGGCGCGGCGGCGGTCGGGGGGGTGCGTCGCGTTCGAGCGGTGCGGCGCATCGGGACGCTGCCGGAGGGGCACTCCTCCTCTGTACACCGTGGAGGCGGCGGGGCGCACCCGGAAGGGCTCGACCGGCTCTCCGGTCGGCCCCTTCGACCGTCTCCTCGGGCCGGTGTTCCGGGCGACTTTCCCCGGCCCGCGCTTCGATCCCGCGTCCCGTCCCGTCCCGCGTCCCGTCCCGCATCCCGACCCGCTTCCCGACCCGCTTCCCGCAGGGCCGTCCGGCGGGCGGCCCGGTCAGCCCTCCTGGCCGTACCGGGCCAGGTAGTCGGCGAAGCGGGCGACGTCCTCGTCCGACCAGTCGGTGAAGCGCGCGGTGAAGGAGAGCCGGCGCTGCTCGTTGGCGTCCCGCAGCAGGGTGAGGCCGGCCTCGGTGGCGCGCAGGATCTGGCCGCGCTGGTCGTCCGGATCGGTCTCGCGGGCCAGCAGGCCGAGCTTCTCCAGGGCGGTGACCTGGCGGCTGACGGTGGACTTGTCGAGCATGAAGTGCGCGGCCACGTCGGCGGCCCGGCAGCC
Organism: Kitasatospora sp. NPDC054795; assembly: GCF_053611565.1. Classification (NCBI taxonomy): domain Bacteria; kingdom Bacillati; phylum Actinomycetota; class Actinomycetes; order Kitasatosporales; family Streptomycetaceae; genus Kitasatospora; species Kitasatospora sp. NPDC054795. The sequence continues at coordinate 22,212 of NZ_JBSHAP010000104.1, read as the reverse complement.
GCCGCGCTCGGTGATCAGGTCGAGGATGCTGTAGGTGACCAGGGAGAGGTCGGGGTGCAGCTGGGAGGCCTTGTGCCGGGCGCGGCGGGCGAAGGCGGTCAGCTCGCGCTGGATGGTCTCGATGGACGACTGGCGGCCGGGCACGGCGTTCCTATCTCCTCGATATTTGTTGCACTATACAACGGATTTGCCCGGGATCGCATGCTGCTCCGGTGCTCACCGCTCCGGCGCTCATCGCCCCGCTGCCCGTCGCCCCGGCGCTCGCTGCTCCGGTGCGGCCCGCCAGGCGCGGGCGGCGGCGATCCGCCTGGTCGCACTCGGGTGAGTGGCGAACAGTAGCTCAAGCACCCTCGGCGGGTCGACATCCGAGACGTTCGCCACGGCCAGTCTGCGCTGCATGGCCACGAACTGCTCGACGTCCCCGGTCAGTTCGAGGGCGTGCCGGTCCGCCCTGGCCTCGATCCGGCGGCTCACCGCGCACTGCGGCGGCCCCGACAGCGCGCCCAGCAGCGCCGCGAGCGCCGCCAGCAGCGGCAGTGCCCGGGGGTCCGCCGCGTCCGTCGCCCCGGCCGCGTCCAGCAGTGGCGGCCAGGCGGCGAGCAGGCCGAGGACGGCCACCGCGACGGCCGCGCCGACCGCGCCCAGCGCGGTGCCGACCGGCACGTCCCGGTGCTTGACGTGGCCCAGCTCGTGCGCGACCACCAGCTCCACCTCGCGCGGCTCCGCGGTGGTCAGCAGCGTGTCGTACGCGACGATCCGGCGGGTCGCCCCGAACCCGGAGACGTACGCGTTGAGCGCGGTGGTGCGACGGGAGGCGTCCGCGACCAGGACGTCCCGCACCCGGACGTCGTCCCGCTGGGCCAGCGCGAGCAGCGCGGCGCGCAGCTCCCCGGGGGGCATCGGGGAGAAGCGGTTGAACACCGGCTCGATCAGCAGCGGATGGAGGAAGGAGAGCGCGGCCGTCAGCAGCGCCGCCGCGCCCGCCGCCGGCAGCCACCAGCGCTGCGGCGACCAGGCGGTCAGCGCGAACAGGCCCAGTGCGAGCGGGAGGACGAGGACGAGGGTGAGCGCGAGGCCGCGTACGGCGTCCAGCGCCCAGCCGGCCCAGCCCTGGGTCACCAGCCCGTACCGGGCCCGGACGGTCCGCGCCCCGGCGCCGAACGGCAGTTGCAGCGCCTGGCCGAGCACCACCAGGGCCGCCGCGCCGGCCAGTACCCCGGCCGTCCGGGAGCCGCCGAACCAGCCGCCGACGGCGGTCACCAGGGTGGCACCGGCCGGGGTGAGGCCGAGCAGCAGGGTCAGCGCCAGGCCCGCCAGCCGTCCGCCCAGTGCCCACGGCAGCTGGGCGCGGCGCAGCGCGCGGCCCCGGGCGCGCTCGTCGGGGGTGAAGTCCGGCGCGGGGGCTTCGCCGGGCGGGGCGCAGTCGGAGGTCGCGGTCCCGGACGCCGCGGTCTCGGAGGTCACGACCGTGGGGATCGCGGTCTCGGGGTTCGGGGGTTCGGCGGCCGGGGTCTCGGGGGCCGGGGTGGTGTCCATGGCGGGGTGCGGCTCTTCCGGTCGGGTCGCGGGAGGGGCGGTACGGCGGTTCAGCGACTGTCCAGCGGTGATGCAGCGGTGATTCAGCATGGCGTACCCGACGGGGCGATGCGCATGCCGCGGTCCGGCGGTCGCCCGCGGGCGGCGGTTCACTCCTCGGTGGGCCCGGTGGCGCCGTGGACGCCGGAGCGCAGCAGTTGGTGGCCGAGGTCCACCAGGGCGCGGCCGACCGCGAACTCGTCGCCGACGGCGGGGGCCGGGGCGTCGCGCGGGTTGCGGCGGGAACGGGCGTCACTGTGCAGCACGTCGCCGTCGGCGTTCAGCACGGCGTGCACCCGGGTGGTGTCCTCGTCCTCGACCACGTGCAGGCTGAGCTGCCAGTCCTTGGTGCGCACGGCGCCGGGGGCCGGCTGCTCGACGCCCTCGCCGCCGGCCGCGGCCGACGACGGGGCGGCCACCGTCCCGTCGGCGCGAACGATCACCACCGGGCAGGCGCCGTGCACGGCGCAGCGGGTGGACACCGAGCCGAGCAGCGTCCGGGCGAAGGTGCCCCGGCCCCGGCTGCCCAGCACCAGCAGGTCGGCCCCCTCCGCCGCCTCCAGCAGTACCTCGGCGGCGTGGCCGAGCACCAGGCTCTCCCGGACCTCCACCGAGCGGTCCGGGCCGAGGATCTCGTTGATCTCGGCGCTCAGCGTGCGGCGGGCGGTCCGCTCGAAGCCGTCGTCCACCATCGGCGCGAACCACCCGTACAGCGAGGGGTACTCCCAGGCCGCCACTGCGTGCACCGCCGCGCCGGTCAGCACGGCCTGGCCGACCGCCCAGCGCAGGGCCGCCTTCGACGGCCCGGAGCCGTCGATCCCGACCACGATCCGGTGCTCCCGGGTGAGGGACGGGGGACTGCCGCCCACGGCGGAGATCTGATTGCTGCCCATTACGCCACACCTCCCGGCCTTCGGCGCGGGACTCGCTCCCTGCACACCACGCTGCGCGCCCCGCCCGCCTCCGCGCCAGGGACACGGTGGCCGGGTCGGTCGGGGCCATTGGGACGGTCGGGCCAGGGGTCCGTCCGGCGATCGGCCGTCGATGCCGGGCCCTCGACGCCGAGCCGGTAATGCCGAGCCGGTAATGCCGGGCCGGCGATGCGCGGCCGGCGATGTCCGCAGGTCGATGTCCGGCCGTCGATGCCCACCCCGGCCCGGGGGTGTCCCTTGTGGCCGGAATGTTGCGGGCTTGGGTCCGAGGGGTGGTGATTCGGTGGCGTAGGCTGACCGCTCTTGCATCATCCTCGGGGGGATCCACTCATGCGCCGTGTCGCGGCCGCCGTCGCGCTGCTCGTCGGAATAACCGCCGTCGCCGCCTGCGGGCCGGACGACCCCGAACCGGCCCCGGCGTCCGCCGCCCCCGTCCCGCCGTCCTCGGCGCCGGGCGGCTCGCCCTCCGGCACGGCCCCGGGCAAGAGTGCCCCGCCCCGGCCCGACGGCACCATCACCGTCGCCTTCGCCGGGGACGTCCACTTCGAGGGCCGCACCGAGGCCCGGCTGGCCGTCCAACAGCCCGAGCCCGCGCTCGGCCCGATCTCCCGCACCCTCGCCGACGCCGACCTGTCCGTCCTCAACCTGGAGACCGCGATCACCGGGCGCGGCGCCCCGGAGCCGAAGACGTACACCTTCCGCACCTCGCCCAAGGCGCTGTCGGTACTCAAGGACTCGGGCGTCGACGTCGTCTCGATGGCCAACAACCACGCCGTGGACTTCGGCGCCGACGGCCTCACCGACACCCTCGCCGCGAAGGACTCCTCGCCGATCCCGGTGGTCGGCTTCGGACGCAACGCCAAGGAGGCGTACGCCCCGTACGTCACCACCGTGCGCGGGGTGAAGGTCGCGGTGGTCGCCGCCAGCCAGGTCGAGGACCTCACCAACCAGAAGTGGCGGGCCGGCGCCAACAAGCCGGGCATCGCCTCGGCCCTGGACGTGCCGGCGCTGGTCAAGGCGGTGGAGACGGCCAAGCAGCAGGCTCCGGTGGTACTCGTCTACCTGCACTGGGGCGACGAGGGCAAGGCCTGTCCGACCGGTCCGCAGACCACCATCGCCAAGAAGCTCGCCGGCGCGGGCGCCACGGCCGTGGTCGGCACCCACGCGCACACCATGGTCGGCTCGGGCATGCTCGGCAACACCTACATCGGCTACGGCTTCGGCAACTTCCTCTGGTACGGCACCTCCAACTACCCCAACTCCAACGAGACCGGCGTCACCACCCTCACCCTCACCGCCGACGGCAAGGTGACCGGCGAGGCCTTCACCCCGGCCACCATCGACGACAAGGGCATCCCGGAGCCGGTCAGCGGCGCCACCGCCGAGGCCGCCCTCAAGCGCCGCGACGGCCTGCGCGACTGCGCCGGCCTCTCCCGGGCCCCGGCCGGCCCCGGCGCGGCACCGTCGGCCCCCACCGCTCCGGCGACGACCCCCACCGCTCCCGCGAAGGCCCCTTCGGGTCCCACGAAGGCAGCCACCACCCCCGCCGTCCCGCGTTAGCCCGCGCTGGTCGGGCACGAGGAACTGACGACCGAACGGCTCTCCCTGCTGCGCCCCGCCGAGGGCGACATCGACGCCGTCCTCGCCGTCCACCGGGACCCGGCCACCTGCGTCCACAACCCCTCCGACGCCCTCGCGACCCGTACCGAGGCCGAAGGGCTGTACGGCCGCCGGGGCGCGGTATGAGAGCGCCACGGCTTCGGCCACTGGACGGTCCGCGAGCACGACTCCCCGGCCGTACTGGGCTTCTGCGGCATCAAGCCGATGACGTTGGCGGGTCTGCCGATCCTCGACCTCTTCCACCGGCTCGCTCCCGCCGCCTGGGGTCGCGGCGTGGCGACCGAGGCCGCCACCACCGTCGCCGCCGGGGCGTCCGCCCACGCCCCCGACCTCCCCTGATCGCCCGTGTCCGCCCGGAGAACCTCGCCTCCCGGCGCGTCGCCCTGCGGGCCGGCCAGCGCCGCGTGGAACACCTCGACGGTGAGGGCTGTGACGGCTCCGACCTGATCTTTGCGAGCCGCCTGCCGTAGGGACCCGCCGGACACTGCGACCACGTCCACCAGCACCACGGGTACGACCAGCGCCACTGCCGCAGACGCCGAGGCCGCGGGAGGGACATCGAGGACGCAGACGCAGACGCAGAGGCCGCCGGGGCACCAGCGGGAGTGAGTTGACGTTCGCACAGGCTCTCGATGCAGGCGAACGGCTGTGTTAGGTTAGGCTTGCCTAATCTTGCTGGTCGGAGGGGATGTCCTGTGCAGCAACAGTCCGAATTCGCCGGTGCCGTCGCGATGGTCACCGGTGCCGGGCAGGGCATCGGCGCGGCCGTGGTGCGGGCGCTGGTGGCCGAGGGAGCCGTCGTCGCGGCGGTGGACCGCAACCGTGGCGGGCTCGACGCCCTGGTGGCCGAGCTGCCGACGGTGCGTCCGTACGTGCTGGACGTGTCCGACGCCCAGGCCGTCGACGGCGCCGTGGAGTTGATCGAACGCCAACTCGGGCCGATCGGCACGCTGGTGAACGTCGCGGGAATCCTGCGCACCGCACCGGTCGTCGAACTCTCCGACGGGGACTGGGCGGACACCTTCGCCGTCAACACCACCGGGGTCTTCCACACCGGCCGGGCCGTCGGCCGTCGGATGGCGGACCGCGGGCGCGGGGCGATCGTGACCGTCGGGTCCAACGCCGCCGGGGTGCCGCGGGCCGGGATGGCCGCCTACGCGGCGTCCAAGGCGGCGGCCACCATGTTCACCCGCTGCCTGGGGCTGGAACTCGCCCGGTCCGGGGTGCGGTGCAACGTGGTGTCGCCAGGGTCGACCGACACCGAGATGCAGCGCGCCCTGTGGGGCGAGGACGCCGAGGCGGCCGAACGCCGGGTGATCGAGGGCGACCCGGGCGCCTGGCGGGTCGGCATCCCGCTCGGGCGGATAGCCGCGCCCGCCGACATCGCGGAGGCGGTGGTGTTCCTGGCCTCCGACCGGGCGCGGCACATCACCATGCACGACCTGTACGTCGACGGCGGCGCGACCCTGCGCGCCTGAGCGGGGCAGGGCGGTGCCGATCGGTGCCCCGCCCGTCCCTCCTCCTCGCCCGCGCTCCTGCTCCTCGCCGCCCTCCCGTTCCTCCTCGTCCCCCGTAGAACCGTCCCAGACTGGAGAGACCGCCGTGACCACGGTGCACCACGCCCCTGCCGGGCCGATACCCGCCGGGCCCGACGCCCCGGCGACCGCCCTCGCCGAGGGCCCGGACCACGCCGTCATCGGCGCGGCCAGCGGACTGCTCGGCCAGTACCGGGCCGGCTCCGACGAGGCGTTCTTCGCCTCGCCGACCCGCACCCTGCTCGGCTCCGGCGTGCACGCCCGGGTGCCCCAGGACGGGCGGCCGCTGCCGGTGCGGGTCGCCGAGACGCTGGCCGAGGCGGGCCGGGACGGGGTCGAACGGCCGCTGGTGGTCGGTGCGGTGGCGTTCGACCGGGACAGCCGGGTCGAACTCGCCGTGCCCGCCCGGATCCGCACCGCCGGGGCGCTGCGCGACGACCCGCTGATCGCGCTGCCCGCGCCGGCGGCCGAGCGGATCGACTGGCAGATCGCCCCGGTGCCCGCGCCGGAGGCGTACGGCGCCGGCGTCGCGGCGGCCGTCGAGCGGCTGCGCGGCGGGGAGTTGAGCAAGGTGGTACTGGCCCGGATGCTGGAGCTGAGCGCCGCCGAGCCGCTCGACCTGCCCGCCATCCTGCAGCGGCTGGCCCGGCGCGACCCGGGCGGTTACACCTTCGCCGTCCCGTCCGGCGGCGGCCGCACCCTGATCGGCGCCAGCCCCGAACTCCTGCTCTCCCGGCGGGGAACGACCGTGCTGGCCAACCCGCTGGCCGGCTCGGTCCCGCGCAGCGAGGACCTCGGCGAGGACGTCAGGCGCGCCGCCGCGCTGCTGGAGTCGCCCAAGGACCTGCACGAGCACGCCGTCGTGGTGGACGCCATCCGCGAGGCGCTGGCTCCGTACTGCCGCACTCTCGAAGTGCCCGAACGTCCCACCCTGGTACGGACGGCCGCGATGTGGCACCTGGCCACCACGATCCGCGGCGAGCTGGCCGACCCCGCGGTCTCCGCCCTGGAACTGGCCTGCGCACTGCACCCCACCCCGGCGGTCTGCGGCACGCCGACCGACGTCGCACGCCGGGTGATCGGCGAGGTCGAGCCCTTCGACCGCGGCCTCTACACCGGCATGGTCGGCTGGGAGGACGCGACCGGCGACGGCGAGTGGGTGGTCACCATCCGCTGCGCCGAGGCGCAGGAGCGGACGCTGCGGGTGTACGCCGGCGCGGGCGTGGTCGAGCAGTCCCGGCCGGAGGCCGAACTCGCCGAGACCAGCGCCAAGTTCCGCACCTTCCTGGACGCCGCGGGGGTGGCCCGGTGACGCCGCTGGAGACCGCTCGGGCGGGCTTCACCCCGTACCCCGCCGAGTTTGCCGAGCGCTACCGGGACGCCGGGTACTGGCGCGGCGAGACCTTCGGGCGGATGCTGCGCGAACGCGCCGCCGCGCACGGCGAGCGCATCGCCGTCGTCGACCCGGGCGGTCACTCGGTGGCGGCCGCCGAGCGGCGCTGGACGTACGCCGAACTCGACCTCCGGGCCGACCGGATGGCCGCCGGGCTGCTCGCCCGAGGCATCCGGGCCGGGGACCGGGTGGTGGTCCAACTGCCCAACGCCGCGGAGTTCTTCGAGGTCGTCTTCGCGCTGTTCCGGATCGGTGCGCTGCCGGTCTTCGCGCTGCCTGCCCACCGGTACGCCGAGATCGGGTACTTCTGCTCCTTCACCGGGGCGGTCGCCTATGTGGTGCCGGCCGTCGAAGGCGGTCACGACTACCGCGAACTCGCCACCCGGGTACAGGCGGAGAACCCCGCGCTGCGGCTGGTGCTGGTGGCCGGCGAGGACCCGGGCGAGCACGTCCGGCTCGCGGACGTGCCCTGCGACGGTCCAGGACCGGAGGCCTTCGGCGGGGAGCCCGGGCCCGGGGACGTCGCCTTCCTCCAGCTCTCCGGCGGCAGCACCGGCGTGCCGAAGCTGATCCCGCGCACCCACGACGACTACATCTACTCGCTGCGCAGCTCGGTCGAGCTCTGCGGGCAGGACCGGGACAGCGTGTACCTGTGCGTGCTGCCCGCCGCACACAACTTCCCGCTCAGCTCGCCGGGTTCGCTCGGCACGCTGTACGCCGGCGGCCGGGTGGTGCTCTGCCCGCAGCCCGCCCCGGAGACGGCCTTCCCGCTGATCGAGCGCGAGGGCGTGACCATCACCGGGCTGGTGCCGCCGCTCGCACTGCTCTGGCTGGACGCCGCCGAGCGCGGCGCCCGCGGGTACGAGAGCCTGGAGGTGCTGCTGGTCGGCGGCGCCAAGTTCAGCGAGGAGGCGGCCCGGAGGGTGCGGCCGGTGCTGGGCTGCACGCTCCAGCAGGTGTTCGGGATGGCCGAGGGACTGGTCAACTACACCCGGCTGGACGACCCGGAGGAGCTGATCACCACCACCCAGGGCCGGCCGATCTCGCCGGACGACGAGGTCCGGGTGGTGGACGACCAGGACCGGGACCTGCCCGACGGCGCCACCGGCCACCTGCTCACCCGCGGGCCGTACACCATCCGCGGCTACTGGAACGCGCCCGAGCACAACGCCGACTCCTTCACGGCGGACGGATTCTACCGCACCGGGGACCTGGTCCGGCGCACCCCGACCGGCCACCTGGTGGTCGAGGGCCGGGCCAAGGACCAGATCAACCGGGGCGGCGAGAAGGTCGCCGCCGAGGAGATCGAGAACCACCTGCTCGCGCACCCCGCGGTGCACGACGCGGCGGTGGTGTCGATGCCCGACCCGTACCTGGGCGAGCGCACCTGCGCCTACGTTGTGCTGCGTGCCGGGCACCGCGAAAGGCCGCCGAAGAGCGTCGAGTTGAAGAGGTTCGTGCGGCAGCGCGGGCTCGCCGAGTACAAGGTGCCGGACCGGGTCGAGTTCGTTGCCGCCTTCCCGGCCACCGGGATCGGGAAGGTCAGCAAGAAGGACCTGCGCGCCGCGATCGCGGCTTCGCTGACCGGCCGCTGAGCGCCCGTCGACCGGCCGCTGAACGCCCGCCGACCGCCCGTTGACTCCCCCACTCCGCTACGTCTAGCTAAGGAACACCACCGTGGGCCTGCCCCGCATTCCCCGCTATCCCATGCCCGCCGCCGAGGAGCTGCCCGCCAACCGGGTCTCCTGGACGGTGGACCCGGCGCGCGCCGTGCTGCTGGTGCACGACCTGCAGAACCACTTCCTGGACGCCTTCGACGTCGAGGCCGCGCCGGTGCCCGAACTTCTGCACAACGTCTCGGCGTTGGCCGGGGAGGCGCGCGCCGCCGGCGTCCCCGTCGTGTACTCGGCGCAGCTCGGCGGGCAGAGCCCGGCCGAGCGCGGGCTGCAGCAGGACTTCTGGGGCCCGGGCATCCCGGACGACCCGCGGGCCACCGCGATCGCCGAGGCCGTGGCCCCGGAGCCGGTGGACACGGTGCTCACCAAGTGGAAGTACAGCGCCTTCGTGCGCACCGAGTTGGAGCAGCTGCTGCGCGAGCAGGGGCGGGACCAGCTGGTGATCGCCGGCGTGTACGCGCACATCGGCGTGCAGGCCACCGCGTGCGACGCCTGGATGCGGGACGTGCAGGCCTTCGTGGTGGCCGACGCGGTCGCCGACTTCGGCCCGGCGGAGCACCGCGGCGCGCTGGCCTGGGTGGCCGGGCGCTGCGGGACGGTCACCACGGCGAAGGCCGTGCTCGGGGCGCTGGCTCCGGCCGCCCCGGGCGTTTCGGATGTCCAGGGTGTCGCGGGCGTCGCTGGTGTCGCGGAACTCGAAGGGGTGGGCGGGAAGTGACGGGCGTGGGCTTCACGGTGGAGCGGATCCGGGCCGAGGTCGCCGATCTGCTCGGCGAGGACCCGGCGGAGATCCCGCTGGACGAGAACCTGGTCGACTGGGGGCTGGACTCCATCCGGCTGATGACCCTGGCCGGGCGCTGGCAGGAGGCGGGCGCCGAGGTGGCGTTCGTCCAGCTCGCGGAGCGCCCGGCGATCGAGGCCTGGGCCGAGCTGCTGGGCGCGGCGTGATGGTGCCGGAGGTGATGGCGCCGGGGGCGGCAGCGGGGGTGGCGGCGGGGGTGCGCGAGGCGGTCCGCGGCGCGGCTCCGGGGGCGGTCCGCGAGGCGGTGCTGTCGGCGGCGCCCGAGCTGCCCGCACTGCCCCGGCGTGCGGTGCGGTACCCGGCGACCACCGCGGTGGGTCCGGTCGAGGCGCAGGCGGCCCGGACGCCGGACGCGCCGGCGCTGGTGCTCGCGGACGGGGAGACCGTCAGCTACCGGGAGTTGAACGCCGCGGCCAACCGGCTGGCGCGCGCCCTGGCCGCCCGCGGGGCCCGCCCGGGCGCGGTGGTCGGCCTGGCGGGCCTCCGGCGTCCGGCGGAGCTGCTGACGGCGCTGCTGGCGGTGGCGAAGTCGGGCGCGGCGTACCTCCCGCTGGACCCGGCGGACACGCCCGGGCGGCGGGAGCGGCTGCTGGCGGAGAACACGCCGGTCTGCGTGCTGGGGGAGGGGGTGCCGGGGGCGTTGGCCGGCTTGGAGACGGACGGCGAGCTGCCCACCGACCCGCCCAGGGCGCTGACCCCGCACCACCTGCTGTGCGTCGGGTACGGCCCGGGCGGGCGCCCGACCGCCGTGCGGCTCACCCACGCCGAGGCGGACCGCCGGGTGCGCGAGCTCCAGGCCGAGCACCCGCTCGGGCCGGGCGACCGGGTGCTCCACCTGGGCCTGCCGCTCTGGGAGTACCTGTGGCCGCTGCGGACGGGTGCCGCCGTGGTGCTGGCCGACCCGTGGCAGGAGGGCGAGGCCGGGGAGCTGGTGCGGAGGCTGGGCGTGACGGCGGTACGGGTGGCGCCGGGGGTGCTGCTCGGCGGGTGAGGGCGGGCGGCCGGGCACTACGGCGTGCGGACGCGGACGGACTTCGGGTGACAACTTTCAGCGAACAGATTTCAGCGAACAGATTTCATCATTTGTTCGCTGAAAGTTGTCGGCCGCCCCTCGTCGGTCAGCGCACCCCGCCCGCCGCGGCCTCGGTCGCCGGACGCGCTGCCAGGTCCACCGCCAGGCCGACCGCCAGGTCCACCGCCGTCCACGCCATCGCCACCGTGCCGTCCAGCACCGCCCGCTCCGCCTCCACGCCCAGCGCCGCCTCGGCGAAGGCCGCCTCGTGCGGGGCGCAGGCGCCGCCGGTGATGTCCAGCACCGGATGGATGGACGGCACCGCGTGCGACACGTTCCCCATGTCCGTACAGGCGAAGGGTCCGCTCTCGACCGGTTCCGGCCGGCCGAGCGCCGCCGCGTTGGCCCGCCACAGTGCCAGCAGCCGGGCGTCGGAGCGCATGTCCAGGTAGTCCGGCTCGGGCCGGGTCAGTTCCACCTCGCAGCCGGTGGCGAGCGCCCCGGCGCGGAAGCAGTCCTCGACCCGGGAGCGCAGCTCGGCGAGGTCCTCCGCCGCCGAGGCCCGGATCTCGTACTCGGCGCTCGCGCTGTCCGGGATCAGGTTCGGCGCCGTCCCGGCCGCCGTGGTGATGCCGTGCACCCGCCACTGCGGCGGGAGTTGCTGGCGCAGCAGGCCGATGGCGACCTGGGCGACGGTGAGCGCGTCGGCGGCGTTGCGCCCCCGGTGGGGGTCGAGGCTCGGGTGGGCGGCCCGCCCGGTGTAGCGGACGGACAGCGTGCCGAGCGCGAAGGAGCGGAAGTCGGCGATCTCGACGGGGCAGGGGTGGACCATCATCGCGGCGTCCACCCCGTCGAACGCCCCGGCCTCCAGCAGCAGCGCCTTGCCGGCCCCGCGTTCCTCGGCCGGAGCGCCGATCACCCGGACGGTGAGCCCGAGCCGGTCCGCGTGCGGGGCGAGCCCGAGCGCGGCGCCGATCCCGGCGGCGGCGATCAGGTTGTGCCCGCAGGCGTGGCCGAGTTCGGGCAGCGCGTCGTACTCGCAGACCAGCGCGACGGTGACCGGTCCGCTGCCGAGGCGCGCGTCGAACGCGGTGGCCAGGCCGTGGGCGGGTGCGGTGACCGAGTAGCCGTGTGCGCGCAGCAGTTCGGCGCACCAGGCGGCCGCGAGGTGCTCTTCGAAGGCGGTCTCGGGGTGGGCGTGGATGCGGCGGCCGAGTGCGAGCAACTCGGCCCGGTGGGCGTGGACGCGGTCGCGCACGGCCTGCTTGGCCTCGGCGGGGGGAGTGGTCGGCGGCTCGGTCAGGGGCATGGGTGGCGTCTCCGGGTTGTCAGGGGCCCGTCCGTGCGGGGCCGTTGACCAGATCATATGAAGTTAGATTAGGCTAACCTAAGTAAGGCGTTCCGGATCCCCGAGGAGCTCTCCACCCCATGCCTGCCGTCGAAACCCAGATCGCCGACAGCCAGACCGCCGACGTCCCCCTGCTCGCCGCCCAGGCCGCGATCTGGTACGCCCAGGCCCTCGACCCCGCGAGCCCGGTCTACAACACCGGCGATGCGGTCGAGATCACCGGCCCGCTCGACGAGGACCGGTTCGAACAGGCGCTGCGGCAGGCGGTGGACGAGGCCCAGGTGCTGAGCGCCGTCGTCGTCACCGGCCCGGACGGCACACCGCGCCAGCGGCTGCGCCCCGGCCGCCGCTGGCCGCTGCACCGCCTCGACCTGCGGGCCGCCGCCGACCCGGCCGCCGAGGCCGAGGCCTGGATGCGCGCCGACCTCGCCCGCCCGGCCGACCTCGCCGAGGGCCCGCTGTTCACCCACGCGCTGATCCGCCTCGCCGAGGATCGCCGGATCTGGTATCGCCGCATCCACCACCTCGCCGTCGACGCCTACGCGTTGACCCTCCTCGGCGAGCGGATCGCCGCCCTCTACGCCGCCCGCGTCACCGGAGCCGAACCCGCCCCGAACCCCTTCGCCGGACTCGCCGAGGCCGCCGCCGAGGAGGCCGCGTACCGCGGGAGCGCGCAGTACGAGGCCGACCGCGCCCACTGGTCCGCCCGGATGGCCGGCGCCGACACCCCGGCCGCCCTCCCGGGAACCCCCGAACCCGCCCGGCCCGGTGAACCCGCCGAACCCGCCGCCGCCGACCGGGACGCCGTGCCCGGCGAGGCGGTCCGCCTCACCGCCGACCTGCCCGCTGGCACCCGCGACCGTCTGGAACGCGCCGCCGACGCCGTCCGCGCCACCTGGGCCGAACTGCTCCTCGCCGCCGCCGCCGGATACCTGCACCGCCTGACCGGAGCCCAGGACGTGGTCCTCGGCCTGCCGCTCGCCAACCGGCGCGGTCCGGCCGCCCTGCGCACCCCCGTGGCCGCCGCCAACGTGCTCCCGCTGCGCCTCACCGTGCGCCCCGCCGACAGCGCCGAGACCCTGCTGCGCGCCGTGGTCCGCGAGCTGCGCGCCGTCCGCCGCCACCAGCGCTACCCGCTGGAGGAACTGCGCCGCGACCTCGGCCGCACCGGCGACCGCCGCGCCCTGTTCGGCCCGATGGTCAACATCAAGGCCTTCGAGAGCGACCTCGACCTGGCCGGCCTGCCCGGCACCGTCCGCAACCTCGCCGCCGGCCCGGTGGACGACCTCGCCCTGAACGTCTCGCCCGGCCCGGACGGCGCGCTGCGCCTGGTCGTCGACGCCGACCCGGCCCGCTACGGGCCCGCCTCGCTCGCCGCCCACCGCGACGGCCTGCTGCGCTACCTCGACGCCCTCGCCGAGCTGCTGCTCACCGACCCGCGGACGCCGATCGCCCGGATCGACCTGCTCGACCCGGACGGCCTGCGCCGCGCCACCGAGGGCCGCACCGAGCCCCCGGCCGAGCGGACCGTGCCCGAGCTGTTCGCCGCCCGGGCCGCCCGCACCCCGGACGCCGTCGCCGTCCGCTCCGGTTCGAGCGCGCTGACCTACCGGCAGCTCGACGCCGCCGCCGACCGGCTCGCCCACCGCCTGACCGCCCTGGGGGTCCGGGCCGGGACGCCGGTCGCGATCGCCCTGCCGCGCGGCACCGACACCCTGGTCGCGATGCTCGCCGTCCTCAAGGCGGGCGGTGCCTGCGTCTCCCTCGACCTCGCCCACCCCGCGCAGCGCCTGGCCGCCGTCCTGGCCGACGCCCGCCCGGTCTGCGCGGTCGGCACCGCCGAGGCCCTCGCCGGGCTCGACCTGCCCGCTGGCCTGCCCACCGTCCGGCCGGAACCGGCCGACGCCGGGCCCAGCGGCGAGCCCGGGGGCGACGGCGAGTCCGCACCCAGCGGCGAGCCCGGCCCCGACCGCGAGCCCGTGCCTGCCCTGCCCGCCCCGCGACTCGACCAGCCCGCCTACGTGCTGCACACCTCGGGCTCCACCGGCCGCCCCAAGGGCGTGGTGGTCACCCACGCCTCGCTGGCCAACCTGCACGCCGGCCTCGGCGAGGACCTCATCGCCCCCGCCGTGCGCCGCACCGGCCGGGACCGGCTGCGCGTCGCTCACAGTGCCTCCTTCGCCTTCGACGCCTCCTGGGACCCGGTGCTCTGGATGGTCCACGGCCACGAGCTCCACCTGCTGGACGAGGCCACCTACCGCGACCCGGCCGCGCTCGCCGCCCACCTCGACCGGGAGCGCATCGACTACCTCGACCTCACCCCCTCCTACCTCGAAGTCCTGCTGGCCGAAGGCATCCTGGACGAGGGGCGGCACCGCCCGTCCGTACTCGTGGTCGGCGGCGAGGCCACCCCGCCCGCCCTCTGGCAGCGCCTCACCGCCGTCCCCGGTCTGCATCCGGTCGACCTCTACGGCCCGACCGAGACCACCGTCGACGCCTACGCCTGGACCCCGGGCCCGGACGGCGCCCCGCGCGGCCGGGTGGTGCGCGGCTCGCGCGCCTACGTCCTGGACGGCTCGCTGCGCCCCGCTCCCGACGGCGTCACCGGCGAGCTGTACGTGGCCGGCGCCTGCCTGGCCCGCGGCTACCTCGGCCGCCCCGACCTCACCGCCGAACGCTTCCTCGCCGACCCGTTCGGCCCGCCCGGCGGCCGGATGTACCGCACCGGCGACCTCGCCCGGCGCCGCACCGACGGAACCTTGGAGTTCCTCGGCCGGGCCGACGACCAGGTGAAGATCCGCGGCTTCCGGATCGAACCCGGCGAGATCGCCGCCGTCCTCGCCGAACTGCCCGGCGTCGCCCAGGCCGTGGTGATCGCCCGCCCCGGACCGCAGGGCAAGCGGCTGCTCGGCTACGCCGTCCCGGAGAGCGGCGGCAGGCCCGACCCGGACGGGCTGCGCGCCGCGCTCGCCGCCCGGCTGCCCGCGCACATGGTCCCGGCGGCCGTCCTGCTGCTGGACGAACTGCCGCGCACCGCCCACGACAAGCTCGACCACCGCGCCCTGCCCGAGCCGGCCGTCACCACCGAGGGCACGGCGGCGGCCACGCCCCAGGAGGAACTGGTCTGCGGCCTGTTCGCCGAGGTCCTCGCTCTGCCGCAGGCACCCGGCCGGGACGCCTCCTTCTTCGACCTCGGCGGCCACTCGCTGCTCGCCGGCCGCCTGGCCGCCCGGCTGCGCGACACCTTCGCCGCCCCGGTCGGGTTCGCCGACGTGTTCCGGCAGGCGACACCGGCCGGCCTCGCGGCCCTGCTCGGCGGGGCGGCCGGCCCGGTCGCGGAGCCCGAGGAGCGGCGTTCCGTCCCGGTGCCCGTGCCGCGCACCGAGCGGATGCCGCTCTCGCCCGCCCAGCGCGGCCTCTGGTTCCTGCACCGCCTCGAAGGCCCCAGTCCGACCTACAACATCCCGCTGGCGCTCACCCTCACCGGCCCGCTCGACCGGCACGCCCTCACCCTCGCCCTCGGCGACCTCGTCGCCCGGCACGAAGTCCTGCGCACCGTCTACGGGGAGGAGGCGGACGGCAGCCCGTACCAGCGCATCCTGCCCGCAGCGGGCATCGAACTCCACGACGGAACCGACGACTTGGCCGAGACCGTCCGGTACGCGTTCGACCTGACCGCCGAACCCCCGCTGCGCGCCACACTGTTCACCGGGCCCGCCGCGGCCGGCGGATCCACCCCGCCCACCGGTGGCGAGGAGCGGCACACCCTGCTCCTGCTGCTCCACCACATCGCGGGCGACGGCGCCTCCACCACCCCGCTGCTCCGCGACCTGGCCGCCGCCTACACCGCCAGGATCGCCGGACTGGACCCCGAACTGCCGCGGCTCACCGTCCAGTACGCCGACCACGCGGCCTGGCAGCGGGAGCGGATCGGCACCACCGAGGCGCCCAGTGCGCTCGCCGTCCGGCAGACGGAGCACTGGCGTGCCGCGCTCGCCGGACTGCCCGACCAGCTGGAGCTGCCCCTCGACCGCCCCCGCCCGGCCGTGGCGGGCCACCGGGGCGCCACCGTTCCCTTCGCGCTCGGCGCCGAGGCGCACAGCGCCCTGGCCGGGCTCGCCCGGGCCGCCGGCAGCACCGTCTTCATGGCCGTCCAGGCCGGTCTCGCCGCCCTGCTCACCCGGCACGGCGCCGGCACGGACGTCCCGGTCGGCACCCCGGTGGCCGGCCGCGACGACGAGCAGACCGCCGCACTGGTCGGCTACTTCGTCAACTCGCTGGTGCTGCGCACCGACACATCCGGCGACCCCACCTTCCGGGAGCTGCTCGCCCGGGTCCGCGCCACCGTGCTCGCCGCGCACGAGCACGCCGAACTGCCCTTCGACCGGCTGGTCGAGGAGCTCAACCCGGCCCGCTCGCTCGCCCGCCACCCGTTGTTCCAGGTGATGCTCGCCTGGCAGAGCCGCCCGGACGAGCGGATCGCCCTGGGCGGCGGCCTCACCGCCGACATCGCCGCGATCCCCAGCGGTACCGCCAAGTTCGACCTCACCCTCAACGCCGGCGAACTGCCCGGCGGCGGCATCGGCGGCTTCCTGGAGTACCGCACCGACCTCTTCGACGCCGCCACCGCGGCCGCGCTCGCGGAGCGCCTGACCAGGCTGCTCACCGCTGCCGCGAGCGCCCCCGACACCCCGATCGGCCGGCTGCCGCTGATCGGCGAGGAGGAGCGGCGGCGCGCCCTGGTCGAGTGGAACGGCCCGTCGGTGGAGACGACTTCGGACGCCACCCTGCCCGAGCTGTTCGAGGCGGCCGCCGCCGCCAACCCGCGCGCCGTCGCGGTCGGCTACCAGGGCGAGCAGCTCGACTACACCGAACTCGGGGCCCGCGCCGACCGGCTGGCCCGGCTGCTGGCCGCCGAGGGCATCGGCCCCGGCACCATCGTCGCGCTCGCCCTGCCGCGTTCGCTCGAACTGGTCGTCGCACTGCTGGCGGTGGCCAAGTCCGGCGCCGCGTACCTGCCGCTCGACCCCGACTACCCGGCCGACCGGCTCGCCTACATGCTGGCCGACGCCAGCCCCGCCGCCCTGCTCACCGACCGGGCCACCGCGCCCCGGCTGCCCGCCCACGAGGTGCGCCAACTCCTGGTCGACGGACCGGAGTCCGAGCGCCACCCGGCCGTCCCGCTGGCCCAGCACGAGCGCACCCGCCCGCTGCACGCCGAGGACACCGCCTACGTCATCTACACCTCCGGCTCCACCGGCCGGCCCAAGGGCGTGCCCGTCACCCACCGCAACGTGGTCCGGCTGTTCGGCGCCACCGACCACTGGTTCGGCTTCGGAGCCGAGGACGTGTGGACGCTGTTCCACTCCTACGCCTTCGACTTCTCGGTCTGGGAGCTGTGGGGCGCCCTGCTGCACGGCGGCCGGCTGGTCGTCGTCCCGCACCTGGTCAGCCGCGACCCGGCGGCCTTCCTGGAGCTGCTCGCCCGCGAGCGGGTCACCGTGCTCAACCAGACGCCGTCCGCCTTCTACCAGCTCAGTGCCGCCGACCGGGACCGTCCCGGCAGCGAACTCGCCCTGCGCTACGTGGTGTTCGGCGGCGAGGCGCTCGAACTCGCCCGGCTGGACGACTGGTACGACCGGCACGCCGAGGACGCCCCCGTGCTGGTCAACATGTACGGCATCACCGAGACCACCGTGCACGTCTCGTACATCGCCCTCGACCGGGCGAGCGCCGCCGCCGGGAGCAGCAGCACCATCGGCGTCAACATCCCCGACCTTCGGGTCTACGTCCTCGACCAGCACCTCCAGCCCGTCCCGCCCGGCGTCACGGGTGAGATGTACGTGGCCGGGGCGGGCCTGGCCCGCGGCTACCTCGGCCGCCCCGAGCTGACCGCGACCCGCTTCGTCGCCGACCCGTACGCCGAGCTGTTCGGCGAGCGCGGCACCAGGATGTACCGCTCCGGGGACCTCGCCCGGCGCCGCGCCGACGGCGTCCTGGAATACTTCGGCCGCGCCGACCAGCAGGTCAAGCTGCGCGGCTTCCGGATCGAACTCGGCGAGATCGAGGCCGTGCTGGCCGCGCACCCGGCCGTCGCCGACGCCGCCGTGGTGGTCCGGGAGGACGTGCCGGGGGACAAGCGGCTGGTCGGCTACGCGGTGGCCGACGGCGTCGCCCCGGACGAGCTGCGCGCCCACGCCGCCGCCGGACTGCCCGTCCACATGGTGCCCTCCGCCGTCGTCCTGCTCGACCGCCTCCCGCTGACCGCCAACGGCAAGCTCGACCGTCGCGCCCTGCCCGCCCCCGAGGCCCCCGCCGCGGGCGCCGGCCGCCCGCCGCGCACCCCGCGCGAGCAGCAGCTGTGCGAACTGTTCGCCGAGGTGCTGGGCGTGGCCTCGGTCGGCGTCGAGGACGACTTCTTCGCGCTCGGCGGGCACTCGCTGCTGGTCGTGCGCCTCGCCGGGCGGATCCGCGAGGTGCTCGGGGTGGAGGTCGGCATCGGTGCCCTGTTCCAGGCGTCCACCGTGGCCGCCCTGGACGCCGCCCTCGCGGCGGGCGCACCGGACACCGACGCCCTGGACGTGCTGCTCCCGCTGCGGCCCGTCGCCCCCGGCCGGCAGCGCCCGCTGTTCGCCGTCCACCCGGCCGGCGGCCTCAGCTGGTGCTACACCGGACTGATCCGCAACCTGCCCGGCGAGGTGCCGATCTACGGCCTCCAGGCCCAGGGCGTCGGCGCCGCCACCGCCGAACTCCCGCTGCCCGCGACGCTGGAGGAGCTGGCCATGCACTACGCCGACCGGCTGCGCGAGGTCCAGCCCGAGGGCCCGTACCGGCTGCTCGGCTGGTCCACCGGCGGGATCATCGCGCACGCGGTGGCCGTCCGCCTCCAGGAGCTCGGCCAGGACGTCGAGCTGCTCGCGATCCTTGACGCCTACCCCGCCGAGGGCTTCCGCGAGCTGCCCGTCCCGGACCAGGCCGAGGCGCTGGAGGCGCTGCTCACCATGGGCGGTTTCGGGCCGGAGGACCTCGACGGCCGTCCGCTCGAACTCGGCCCCGTCACCGAGCTGTTGCGCCGCGAGGGCAGTCCGCTCGCCGGGCTCGACGAGGCCACCGTGGCCGCGCTGAACGAGATCTACCTCAACACCAACCACCTGGTGCGCGGCTACGACCACCGCCGCTTCGACGGCGACGTGCTGTTCTTCCGCGCCACCGTCGACACCATCGACGACACCCTGGTGCCCGAGCTCTGGGAGCCGTACGTGTCCGGCCGGATCGCCAACACGAACGTGGCCTGCTCGCACAAGGACATGACTCTGCCCGCCCCGATCGCGCACATCGCGAGCGTGATCGCCGACCACCTCGCCGACCTCCCGAAGAAGACCGACGATGGAGAAGACCACCGATGAGTGACGCCCCCGCCAACCCCTTCGACGCCGACGGCGATTTCCTCGCGCTCGTCAACCCCGAGGGACAGCACTCCCTGTGGCCCGCCTTCGCCGCCGTTCCGGCCGGCTGGAGCATCGCCCACGGCCCGTGCGAACGCCCGGCCGCCCTGGAGTGGATCACCGCGAACTGGACCACCCTGTGACCCCACCCGCCACGCCCGGCGCCGAGGCCCCGGCGCGCCCCCTGCTCGCGGGGCGCGCCGCGGTAGTGGTCGTCTACACGGCCGCGATGTGCATGAACGGCCTGGACTCGACGATCGTCAACCCGGCGCTGTTCAGCATCGCCGAGGACTTCGGCCGGCCCGTCTCGGCGGCCAACGCCGTGGAGACCGCCTTCCTGGTCGGCCTCGCCCTCGGCCTGCCGGTGGCCGGCTGGCTCGGCGACCGGTACGGCGTCAAGCGGGTCTTCCTCGGCGCGCTCGCCGCCTTCACGCTCGCCTCCGCGCTTTGCGCGGCGGCACCCGGCCTGGGCACGCTGTCGGCGGCCCGGGCCGTCCAGGGCGTGGCCGGCGGGCTGCTCACCCCGGTCGGGATGACGCTGCTGTTCCGGGCCTTCGCCCCGCACGAGCGGGCCGGCCTGGGCCGCGTCCTGATCGTCCCGACCGCGCTGATGCCCGCCCTCGGGCCGCCGCTCGGCGGCTTCCTCGCCGAACACCTCTCCTGGCACTGGCTGTTCCTGGTCAACGTGCCGATCGGGGTCGCCGCCGTGCTCATCGGGCTGGTCGGCCTGCGCGGCGAACCGGAGCCCCCGGACGGCCGCTTCGACACCACCGGCTTCCTGCTCGCCACGCCCGGCCTCGGCCTGCTGACCTACGCCCTCGGCTTCGGCCCGGCGCACGGCTGGACCTCCCCGGGCGTGGCCCTCGGCGGACTGCTCGGCCTGGCCCTGCTGGGGGCGGCCGTACGGCACCAACTCCGCGCCCCCGAACCGCTGGTGGACCTGCGGCTGCTCGCCGACCGCACCTTCGGCGCGGCGAGCTGGCTCGCCCTGCTGACCTCGGCCGGGCTGATGGGCGCGCTGTTCGTGCTGCCGCTGCTCTACCAGGCGGCGCGCGGCGCCACCCCCCTGGACGCCGGGCTGAGCGTCTTCCCCGAGGCGATCGGCCTGATGGCCGCCTCGCAGGTGGTCGACCGCCTGCTGCCCCGGCTCGGCCCGCGCCGGCTCGCCCTGCCAGGCCTGCTGCTGGCGGCGGTCGTCCTCGCTTCCCTCGGTTTCGCCGAGAACCCGTGGACCGTAAGGGTGTTGATGTTCTGTGTCGGCCTGATCCTGGGCACCGCCGTCCTCACCGTCCAGATCGCCGGCTTCGCCGACGTCCCGCCGCCCGCCATGGGCCGCGCGATGGGCCTGTTCACCATCCTGCGCACCCTCGGCGGCGCCCTCGGCATCGCCGCCACCGCCGCGCTGATCGGTGCGCTCGGCGACGGCACGGGTGTCGGGCCGTACCGCCTCGCCCTCCTGCTGACAGCCGCCCTGGTCGCCGCCGGCACCCTGCTGGCCGTCCGCCTCCCAGCCGAGGCCCCGGGCCCACCCCCGGAGGAATGACGCCGGTGCGGTCCGTGGTCCTCCGGTGCTCCGACTGCCGTACGGTGGCTGGAGCACCGGAGGAGGGCGTATGACTGAGCACTACCGCCTGTTCGAAGAGGCCCGCCGCAGCCTGCCGGACGGCTACAAGGTCGAACTGTCCGGCGACGTCATCGTCATGCAGGCCTCACCCTCGTTGATTCACCAGCTCAACCTGGCGATCGTCCAGCGCCAGTTCGAGGCGCACTGTCCTCCCGGCTACTTCCCGACGGGGAACAGCGACCTCTCCTCGTCGGAGGTCGGTTCCGTCCGCAACCCGGACCTCACCTACCTGCCCGAGGACGTCATCGAGCTGGGCCGTGAGATCCCGGCGGACCTGACGCTGATCGCGGTCGAGATCGTCTCGCCGTCCAACCCGGACAACGACTGGAGCGGGAAGGTCCGCGACTACCCGCGGATGGGCTTCCCGCTCTACCTGATCGTGGACCCCCGGCAGAAGACGGTGACCCTGTTCTCCGAACCCAACCGAGACCGCTACCACACCCGGACGGAGCGGGAGTTCGGCGAGAAGATCCGGATTCCCGCGCCGTTCGACTTCGATCTGGACCTGGTCCGGTTGGTTCCCTACCGGAACTGACCCGCGTCAGGGCCGCTACCGTGGGCGAAGCCGATGAAGTCGGTCCAGGCTTCGGCTGTGAAGGTGAGCTGGGGGCCGGTCTTGTCCTTGGAATCCCGGACGCGGACGGCGCCCGGGGTGAGGGCGACCTCGACGCAGGCGCCGCCCTCGGTGTTGCTGTGGCTGGACTTGAACCAGGTCAACGCATCGTTCATAGTTCCTCCAGCGACTCGCTGATCAGCTTGGCCGAGGCCTCGGGACTGAGCGCCTGCCGGAGGATCATTTCATGGCGATGGCTGAGGATGCTCACCCTGGCGGGGTCCGCGTGGAGCATGCCCATCGCCTGGCCCTCCTCATACGCGAGTCGTTGATGTTCAGCTGTTTCCAGGAGGATGAACTGCCCGTTCAAACCGGGGTGGATTCCTTGGGACGGAACCACTTGAATCGTGATGTGGCGCGCCTTGCCGACCGCCAGGACGTGGTGCAACTGTCGGCGGTGGGCCTCGATGGTTGTGAGCGGCCGCCGAAGGACTCCTTCCTCGATGAGGAAGTTGAAGGCCTTGGCCTGTGCCTTCAGTAGTTCCTGGCGCTCCAACCTCGCAGCGACTCGCGTTTCGACCGTTTCGTCATCGAGTGGCGGTTAGGGCACGTATTCGGTCGTGATCAATGGGTTCGGGTGAGGTCCTTGATCCAGATCATCGCGCCACGGAGGTGGAGGCCTGCGAGGTAGCTTTCC
>NZ_JBSHAP010000103.1:0-33094 GCF_053611565.1 Kitasatospora sp. NPDC054795 | reverse complement strand
GCCCCCGCGGCCGCCCGGGGCCCGCCCCCCCCGCGCGCTGCCGGTTGCCCCCCGGGGCGCCGCGGCCCCCCCCGGCGCGGGCCTGGGGCCCCCCCACCCCGCCCGCCCCCGCCCCCCCCGGCACCTCACGCGTCCGGGATGGGATCAGCCCACGGCCTGCGGGTACGCCCGGTCGAGCTTGCCCGAGACCAGCCCCTGGAAGAGGTTCAGCTTCTGCATCGAGGAGGTCCCCTCGATGAACTCCATCGACCGGGCGTCCCGTGCCAGCTTGTCCAGCAGCGGGTGGTCCAGTCGCGCCCCAGGTCCGAAGAACCCGCAGGCCTCCAGAGTGACCTCCTCAGCGAGCCGGGCGGCCCGCGCCTTGGCAGCGGAGGCGAGGTGGCCGTTGCCGCCGTCGGCGTCCACGGCCGCGGCGGCGGCGTGGACCAGCCGACGGGTGGCATCGATCCGGCGGCCGATCCGGTCCAACCGCTCGCGCTCGACGGGCCGCAGCGAACGACGGTGGGTGAGCACGTAGGTGTGCGCCGCCCTGGCCACGCCCAGCGCGATCGCGGCGACCCCCGGGCGCAACCGGTTGAAGGTCTGCACGAAGGCCCAGGTCCCGCGCCGGGTCCGGGGCAGATGGCGGCCGAGGACGCGCTCCTCGGGAATCTCCACCCCGTCGAGGTCGATGGCGCTGAGCCGTGCTCCCCGCAGGCCGATCGTCCGCAGCGGCTCGGCCGAGTACCCCGGTTCCGCCGTCTCGGTGAGCACCGCGGTGACCCCGAGCGGCCCCGGCCCGGTGCGCGCGAAGACCACACCGAGCTGGGCCCGGCACGCATTGCCCACGTAGCGCTTGGTGCCGGTGAGCCGCGCCCCGCCGCTCCCGTCCGGGTCGGGCGTCAGCGTGGTCCGCAGTCCACTGGCATCCGAGCCGCGGTCGGGCTCGGTCAACGCGAAGAAGGTCCAGAGCGGATCGGCCAGCATCCGGCCGTAGAACCACTCCTTCTGCTGCCGGTCGCCCAGCACCTCGAGCAGGGCCCCGGCCAGCAGCGGACCGGGCGAGGCGACCAGCATGCCGGCGTCGGCGCAGGCGAGTTCCTCCATGATGACCACGCGTTCCAGAGCCCGGTCGCCGTGGAAGCGGTGACCGCCGATGGGCTCGGGCCGGTGGCCGTACTCCGCCGGGATACCCATGGTCGCCAGGAAGCGCACCGCGGGCAGGTCGAAGTACTTGCGGATCGCCTCCGGATCACGGTCCAGTTCGAGGGCGTGCGCCCGGAAGTCGTGCCCCCATTCCTGGCACTGGGCGCTCAGCGCCCTGAACGGGCTGTCGAGCTCGAACACTTCTCCTCCTAGGAAGGTCCTGCGCGGGGCCGCCCGTACGGCGGCCGCGCCCCGGTCAGCCGCAGCCGCCGGCGTGGCCCTGGTCCGAGCCGCGGCACGGCGCCGCACTGTCGACGACGGGCAGTGCCCCTGCCGGGGGCGACTGCTCGCGCAGCAGGGCCACGAAGCCCGCCAGCCGATCCAGTCCCCAGTACCTGCTGAAGCCCTGGACGAAGAACGGCACGCCGAAGACACCGTCCCGGCACACGTCGAGCAGCAGCCGGGCGCCCTGCTCGCGCAGCTCGTCCTGGTCCGCCGCACCAGCCAACTCCTGCGGGTCGAGGCCGAGTTCGGTACCGATCCCGGCTATCACGGCCGGGTCGCAGATGTTGCGGCCCTCCTCCCAGCGGGTGCGGTACGCGGCCGCGACGAACGCGCGGCCGCGCCCCTGCCGCTCGGCGACCAGGTAGGCCAGGTGTGGGACCTCCCACACCGGGTCCTGGTCCACCGGCCAGACCAGCGGCCGGTCGAGCTGCTTGGAGAGCCTGGCGACGTCCTGCAGCACGTACAGGTGCTTGGCCCGCGACATCGCGGAGTACGGGAAGTCCCCGCCGAGTGCGCCGAGCAGCTCGGCGCTGCGCCGGTCCGGCTCCCAGAACGGGCGCCACTCGATCCGGTCCGCGATGTCGGGGTGGTGCTCGACCAACTCCCGCCAGGCGAGCCAGGAGTAGGGGCTGCGCAGCGAGAAGTAGAAACGCGGTGCGCTGGGACGGCGGGCCATCAGAGCACCAGCCCCCCGTCCACCCCGAAGACCTGGCCGGTGATGTACGAGGACCGCTCGGAGACCAGGAACGAGACCAGGTCGGCGACCTCCTCCGGACGGCCGAAGCGCTGCAGCGGGATCCGCCCCGTCATCCGCTCGCCGACCTCGGGCGTCAGCCCCGCGGTCATGTCGGTGTCGATGAACCCCGGTGCCACCACGTTGGCCCTGATCCCACGGACACCGACCTCCTTGGCCAGCGCCTTGGTGAAGCCGATGATGCCGGCCTTGGACGCCGAGTAGTTGGACTGCGTCGCGTTGCCGTACACCCCGGCGACCGAGGACATGGTGATCACCGTGCCGCTCCGGCGCTTCATCATGGCGAAGACCGCGGCGCGGCAGACGTGGTAGGTGCCGTCGAGGTTGGTGCGCAGCACGGTGTTCCAGTCCGCGGGCGGGAGCAGTACCAGGGGGTTGTCGCGCACCACCCCGGCGCTGGAGACCGCGGCGTGCAGCGGCCCGAGCTCCCGTTCCACCTCCTTGACGAAGGCGTCCACCTCGGCGGCCTCGGCGACGTCGACCCGGCGGTACACCACGGCCGCGCCGTGCTCCTGCGCCTCCTTGGCCACGGCCTCGGCGGCGCCCTGGTTGGACTGGTAGCAGAAGGCGACGTCCCAGCCGTCGGCCGCCAGCCTGTTCACCACGGCGCGTCCGATGCCCCGGGATCCCCCGGTCACCAGGGCCACCCGGCGCCGGTCGCCGCTCTGCCCGGTTGCGGACATCGTCATCCCTCTCTGTCGTTGGTCGGCTCGGCGCGCAGGACCTCGGTCCCGCGCAGGGCCACGGTGAACTGGCCCACCTCCAGCACCGGTCGGCCGTCGGCGGTGCTCGAACCGCCGAGGATCACGGTGTCCCCCAGGTCGCGGATGACCCGGACCTCGTGCTCGACGAGCTGTCCCGGGTGGACCGCCGCCCGCACCCGGCACTCCTTGGCCGCGGCCAGCAGCGCCACCTTCCCGGTGAGCACGTCCGGGTTGGGGCGCGCCCAGCACGCCAGCAGGACCGCCGCCTGCGCCCACGACTCCAGCAACTGGCCCGTCGGGTAGGCGTACCGCTCGGCCGGCGCGTCGTCGCCGAGCCCGGCGTAGCACGGCTCGGCGGCGGTCACCGCCTTGCGGGCGACCAGTCGGCGGCCCGGCTCCACCTCGACCACCCGGTCCACCAGCAGCAGCGGGTGCCGGTGCGGGATGGTCGCCTTGATCCTCCGGAGCGTCCCGACCGGGTCCGTCCCGTCGGTCGCTGCGGTGGTCGGCGCCGCGCGCGTCCCGCCCGCTTCGGCGTCCGCGTCCTCTGAGGACGCCGTCGGGTAGCGGATCCGGAGCTCGGCGGCGGGCTCACCGTTGGCGCGCAGCTCGGCGGTGGCCCGGGTGTCCGCGCCGGCCGGGGTCAGCCGCACCTCCACGAGCACCTGCTCCCCCGCCCGGACCGGCCGCAGGAACCGGGCCTTCTCCAGCACCAGTGGGAGGTCGGCCCCGCGCTCGAGTGCCGTCGAGGCCAGCGCGTGCACGTGCTGCACCAGGAAGAGGCCGGGCACCAGCGGGAAGCCCGGGTAGTGCCCGTCCAGCACCGGGTCGGCCACGGGTATCCCGACCTTCCCGTGGAGCAGGACGGTGCCGTCCCGCTCCACGGTGCGGTCCGGGCGCTCGGGCGGGTCGAACAGTTGATTGATCAGCATGAGCCTCTCCGACCGCTCCTCAGATGCCCAGCAGGGCGCAGCCGACCTGACCGTCCCGGTCGGTCCCGGTGACCAGCGCGATCTGCCCCTCGGACAGCCCGCCGCGCTCCACCGCAGCCAGTACGGCAGCCAGTTGGAGGCTGGTGGCAGCAGCGGCGGTGTCTCCGGTCAACGGCCGGCAGTCCAATCGGCGCGGCGCGGCACCGCCGAGCGCCTCGACCACCGCGTCCCACTCCTCGTCCCCGCCAAGCGGGGCCGCCAGCCGAACCTCGTCGGCGGCGCGCCCGGCCTGCTCCAGAGCCCCGCGCACACAGGCCGTCAGCGCGGCGCCCGCGGTGCCCGGAGCCTGGTGGGCCCGGAACCGCACGCCGAGCAGCCGGGCCAGCGGCCGGCGGCCGGCGGCGGCCGCCCCGGCGGCGGACTCCAGCAGGACGACGGTGCCGCCCTCGCCGAGCTCCTCCGTGCCGGTGCCGCCGGCCCACTCCAGCCAGGCCCGCTGCACCGAGTACTCCTCGACCGCGCCGCAGATCACCTGGTCGCAGTGGCCGCCCCGGTACAGGCGGACCGCGTAGTTCAGTGCGAGCAGGCCGGTCAGCCGCCCGCCCGCGATGGTGCTGTTGGGCCCCTTGATGCCGTGCCAGATGGCGCTCTGCCCGGCGGCCCGGTTCATCACCGTGTTGGGGAAGCGGGCCGGGTCGACGTGGTAGGGCTTCTCACCGGTCAGCGCGTCCCGGGTGAAGTCCATGATGCTCTGCACACTGCCGTGCCCGGTCCCCAGCACCAGGCCGACTCGTTCCGGCCGCTCCAGCAGCCCGGGGCCGCACTCCGCGATGAGCCGGTCGACGGCGGTCACGGCGAGCGCCGTGACCCGGTCCATGGTCCTGGTCCCCTTGCGGCCGAGCACCTCGGCCGCGCTGAACCCGGGAACCAGCCCGGCCCGCCGGTACGGGCCCGGGTACTGCTCCTGGTCCAGCTCGCCGACCGCGGTGCGGCCGGCCAGCACGCCGGCACCGAAGTCCTCGCGGGCCAGCCCGAAGGGCGTGACCGCCGACCAGGCGGTCAGCACCAACTCGTCCTGCGCAGCCTCGGCCTGGTCCGCTCCCCTGGCAGCCGTGGGCATCGCGGCCGTCACGCCGACCCCCGGCCGGTGATCCGGCCCGCCTTGCCGTTGATGCCGTCGAGGAGGCGGTCGTCGAAGTCCACCAGGGTCCAGTCACGCCGGTTCTCGATCACGGCCCAGCCGTGCGTGATCTTCCCGGTGGCGGTCTTCACCAGCTCGCCGTCCCGCAGCACGTAGCAGTCCATCCGCGCGGTGTAGGTGAACCGCTTGAAGACGTTCTCGACGGTGTAGACGGTGTAGACGGTCTCCTCCATCCGCGCCTCGTCGAGGATCTCGATGACGGAGTGCGGGACGACCGGGATCCAGTCCTGCTCGTCGAGCAGGGTCTTGATGGAGACGCCGCGGTCCTCCAGGAACAGGTCCACGACTTCCTCCATCAGGCGAAGGTAGCCGGACATCTGCACGCGCTCGGTGAAGTGGCAGTAGAAGTACGGCATCCGCCAGGCCCAGCCGAAGGAGTTGGTGCCGGCCGTCAGCGCGGCCAGCGGGTCCCCCCCGACCCCGACCGGCTCGACGGCCGGGCTCGCGGCCGCGGCGCCGAGCCGGTCGACGACGAACGGCGCCAGTTCGGCCGGCGCCGGCTCGGCCGCGTGGCCGCGCGGATCCAGGCGCAGCTGGACGGCGACCTTCGAGACGACCGCCCGAACCTGCTCGCCGTCGCGCTCGACGGTCAGCTCCACGGCGAAGCCGGCCCCCCGCTCGGTGTGGCCGGTCGGGCGCACGGTGGCGGTGGCGATGTCGTCGATGTGGAAGGCGGTGAGGATCTTGGTGTCGATCCTGGTGATGTCGGTGCCCAGGCCGAAACGCTCGTAGAGCTCGCCGGCCGGGTGGCCCTGCTGGCGGAAGTGGTCGTACACCGCCTCTTCCACCATGTAGTTGACGTGCTTGAAGCCGATCCAGGTGCAGATGTTGGACCCCTCGTATCGGGGTCGGAGCTGGGTCTGGGTGACGGCGTCAGTGGTCGTGCGCTGGCTCATGTCGGCTCCGGGTCAAGTGGTAAGGAGGTCTGTGTCGTTCAGGAACTCGGCCACCAACCGGGCCATCGGGTCCGGCTGTTCGACCATCGGGAAGTGTCGGCCGCCCTCGACCAGGTGGTAGCGCCCGTCGGGCAACCGGTCCGCGAGCAGCCTGCCCTCCTCGGCGGGCGCGGCGATGTCCCGCTCGCCGGAGACCACCAGGACCGGTACCCGCACGGCCGCGAGGTCCAGGAAGGGCGAGCGCAGGTAGGTCTCGAAGAACCTCATCCAGCCGTACGGGCCCACCTGGTCGCGCAGTTTGGCAGCCAGCCAGTCACGGTGGGCTTGGGAGTACCGGCCGGTGTCGGCGACTTCCAGGGCCTCCGCGAAGGTCCGGTGGAACTCGTTCAGGCAGTAGGTGATCGTCCGCCAGTCGAAGTCCTCGGGGTCGGACCGGTGGAAGGGGTTCATCAGGACGGTGGGCCGAGGCCGGATCCGCCCCCGGGCGAAGGCCTCGACCAGCAGGCCGGCCGAGAAGGAGTGGGCCACCAGTGCGTCGAAGCCCTCGTCCACCACCTCGGCCAGTAGGCCCACCGGGTCCGCCTGTCGGCTCCAGCCGTTGTCCGCCATCGCGAGCCACGGCAGTTCGACGTCCCAGAGTTCCAGCCGGCCGGCCGCCTGCGCCAGGGAGTCGGTGAAGCGGTCCCAGACGGAGGGCCTTCCGCCCAGGCCGTGCAGCAGCAGTACGCGGACCGGGCCGCCGGACCCTGCGGGGCCGGCCGGACCGGCCGGTCGGCGGAGACACGGCCGTCCGGCGCCGGTCGTCGCCCCCGCCATCACTCCGGCCCGTAGCGGCCGAGGATCAGCACGGCGTTGTTGCCGCCGAAGGCGAGGGCGTTGTTCTGCACCACCCGCACATCGGCCTCGCGAGCGTGGTTGGGCACCGGGTCGAGACCGCACTCCTCGTCGGTCACCCGGTGGTTGACGGTGGGAGGGATGAAGCCCTCGGTGATGGCCAGTGCACAGGCCGCCGAGGCGAGCGCGCTGGCCGCGCCCATGGTGTGCCCGAGCATGCCCTTGACCGAGACGGTCGGCGGCGGCTCGGCGAAGACCTGACGGATCGCGCCCGCCTCCGTCACGTCGTTGGCCTTGGTGCCGGTGCCGTGCGCGGAGATGAAGTCGACCTGCTCGGGCTTCACCCCGGCATTGCGGTGCGCCAACTCGATGCACCGGGCCAGCGAGTCCCGGTCCGGTGCCACCGGGTGGTGCGCATCGCAGTTGAGCCCGTACCCCAGCACCTCGGCGTAGATCCGGGCGCCGCGCCGCAACGCCGACTCCAGGCTCTCCATCAGCAGGATCCCCGCGCCCTCACCAGTGAGGATGCCCTTGCGGTCCCGGTCGAATGGCTGGCACACGTCCGGCGCGATGGTGCCCAGGCGGTAGAACCCGGTGAAGGTCTTTCGGCAGATCGCGTCCGCGCCGCCGGCCAGCACCACCTCGACCTCACCGGCCCGGATCGCGTCGTACCCGGAACCGATCGCGTAGTTGCCGGCCGCGCAGGCGGTCGGAATGGTGACCGCCTCCGCGTCGACCAGCTCCAACTCCCGGACAACGCTGCTGGAGAGCAGTCCGGCCGTCGCCCGTCTCGCCACTGCTGGATCCAACGCACCGTAGCCCTCGGCGAGTTGACGCCCAACCAGTTCGTCCAGGTCACGCGACTCGCCGTCGGTGGTGCCGACCGAGACCAGTACCCGTCGGCCCCTGAGGTCCGCCGGCTCCAGTCCCGCGTCGGCGGCGGCCATCCTGGCCGCCGCCACCGAGAACTGGGCGGCCCGGCCGAGCTCGTCCGGATCCACCGTCCTGATCCAGTCGGCGGGCTCGAAATCCTCGATCCCGCAGCCGTTGGAGTACGCGAAGCCGGCCGTGTCGAAAGCGGTGATCGGCTTGACCGCACTGCGACCAGAACGCAGTCCCGCCAGGAACTCCGGCACACCGATGCCGATACTGGTGACCACCCCGAGCCCGGTGATCACCACCCGGTGCGGCGCCCTGCGCGCCCTCTCTACCTCGTCCACCCTGTGCCCCTCCGTCCGCGCCAGGCTTCCGTCGGTTACTTGGACGCGTCCTCGACGACGGCGACCACGCCGTCCAGGTTGACCATGCGGGTGAGCTGTGACTGGTCGATCTCCACGTCGAAGGTGCGCTCCAGCGACGAGAGGATCTCGATCGAACCGAGCGAGTCGGCGCCGTGAACCTCCTTGAAGAGACTGGTGTCGGTCATCTCCTCGGGCTCGATTTCCAGGATCTCGCAGACAATGTCCTTGATCTGCGCACGCTGCTCGACAGTGAGCTTCGCGACGCTGTCGGTGCTGGGCATGTCGCCTCCAGAAGGTGTTCGGTCAGCTTGTGCCAGCGATTCTTGCCACCACGCCTGACGCCGGACTGACGCCAGACTGACAGTGCCGCCCCACGCCCCAAGAGCCCCGGCCGCCGCACCGACCACCCGCCCGAACGTTCCTTCGCCCAGGATGGCGTCCCGCCGAGTGGTGTAGCAGGGATCTTGACGTAAACCCCTGGTCATAAAGGAGCCATCGCGCAACTCTCCGAGTAGGCATGCTCGTTGAGTGAGAGGTGCGCGATGGCCTTGTCCCAGTCTGACCTACTCCGCCTCATGGAGTCACTGCGTACGGCGGACGGAATCGAGTTGATCAGGAGCCTCGCGCAGCGGCTCCTGCAGGAGCTGATCGAGGCCGAGGCGACCGCCCGGATCGGCGCCGAGCCGGGCGAGCACGCCGACGCCCGCACCACCTGGCGCAACGGCCACCGCGACAAGACCCTGACCACGCAGGCCGGCGACCTGGAGCTCGCCATCCCCAAGGTCCGCACCGGCAGCTTCTTCCCCAGCCTGCTGGAGCGACGCCGCCGCATCGACCAGGCCCTCTACGCGGTCATCATGGAGGCCTACGTCCTGGGCGTGTCCACCCGCTCGGTCGACGACCTGGTCAAAGCCCTCGGCGCGGACACCGGGATCTCCAGGAGCGAGGTCTCCAGGATCTGCGCGGACCTGGACGAACAGCTCACCGCCTTCCGCGACCGGCCCCTCGGCCACACCCGCTTCCCCTACGTCTACTTGGACGCGACCTACTGCAAGGCCCGGGTGAACCACCGGATCGTCTCCCGGGCCGTGGTCGTGGCGACCGGCATCACCGAGGACGGCGGCCGCGAGGTGCTTGGGCGGATGGTCGGCGACAGCGAGACCGAGCTGTTCCGGGCCGAGTTCCTGCGCTCCCTGCGCGAGCGCGGTCTGACCGGAGTGCGGCTGGTCATCGGCGACCACCACAGTGGCCTGGTCAAGGCGATCCGCAAGGTCATGCTCGGCGCCGCCTACCAGCGCTGTCGCGTCCACTTCCTGCGGAACGCCTTCGCGGTGATCCCGAAGGAGGCCGGCGAGATGGTGGCCGCGACGATCCGCACGATCTCCGCCCAGCCGGCCGAGGCCGCGGTCCGATCGCAGCTGGACACCGTCACAGAGATGCTCGGAAAGCAGTTCCCCAAGGTCAGCCAGATGCTGCTGGAGGCCAAGGACGACCTGACCGCCTTCGCGGCCTTTCCCGAGCGACATTGGAAGAAGATCCAGTCCACGAACCCGCTGGAGCGGATCAACCGCGAGATCAAGCGCCGCACCGACGTCGTCCAGGTCTTCCCCAACGACGACGCGCTCCTACGGCTGGTCACCGCCGTGCTCTTCGAGATGCACGACGAATGGATCGCCTTCCCCCGTCGCTACCTGCCCGAGGCCAGCATGGAGAAGATCTACCCCAACGAGCCCAGCCGGAGCGAACTCCCGCCTACTTCATGACCGTTGGCCTACGACCACTACACCACTTCATGGGACGCGACCCACCCGGCTGCGGAACTGGGCGATCGACGGCACGTGGGAACGGGGTCTTCACCGCCCTGCTCGCGCCTGATACGCGCTTCCGTCTAGTCTTACCTGGCCTGTGCGCAGGCTTGCGCGTGCCCGTCGGGCGGCCGCACGTGGTGCCTGCCGGTCTGATAGGCCGTCCGGCAGGCACCACGCTGCCCGCTGTCAGTCGGCGGGTGCCTCGACGATCGCGCTGTCGCGGTGGCGGGAGTCCCTGGCCTGGAAGCGGAGGAGGCGCCGGGTGGAGTCGGTGGCGGACTCCGGCGGGATGAGGGTGAATGCCACGACGACCTTGGACGGGTCGGCCTCGCCTCGGCTGACCGCGGCCGCCACGTCCGCTTCGGTCTTTCCCTCAACGACCGGGTAAAGCAGTGCCACACCGGTCCGCGGGCCCGCGCCGCCGCCCGGTTCGGCGGCCGGGTCAGCAGCCGCCTCGATCAGCCGCTTCGCCAGCTGCTGGTGCTCGACGCCGGCGATGCGGCTGAAGGAGGGCTTGCCCTCCTGTCGGCTGCGGCGGACGAGCGACATCGGCACCGAACCCGCTACGGATGCGTCGATCCGGCTGCTCTGAGAGTGCTGGGGGGCGATCAGGAGCCAGTCTTCGACGGTTGCCAGGCGGCCATCGAGCTGCGCGAGGTAGTTCAGGTGCGGCTGGAAGTGGCCTTCGTGCTCCCACTCCAGGCTGCTGAGAACGGCCAGCAGCCTGGAGTGGCTGACGCGTGCTGTCAGCGCGGAGAAGGAGCGCCCTGGGCCGTCGTGGCCGTCGCCCGGCACGGTGAAGGCGGCAGGCTGGGAGGTGAGGGTGTGCAGCAGGGGGCGCCACCGTTCGGTGTTGCGCTCCAGGGCCTTCGCGCTCAGGGGGTAGGCCGCAGGCTCGATGGGTCGGCCCGGGGAGCGTATCTCGACGAGCTCGGCGTTGAACATCTTGTTGCGGGCCGAGGGCTTGACCCAGGACAGGTGCTGCGCGACCAGCGGCGGGACCTGGGCGGGAATGACCTGGGGCTTCCCGTCGACGAGCACCGCGTACTGGGCGAGCTGCTCGCGGAAGACCTCCTCGTCCCGGCAGATCGCCTCGAAGGCCTCGTAGAGGTCCGCGGTCGAGGTCTTCGTCATGGGCTCCTCGCGTCCGATGTACAGGCGCACGAGGTCGCGGTAGCCGGGGCGGAACCCGAACCAGCGGCCCATCTGCATGAGGGTGTCCGCCTGGCGGGTCGTACGCCGGTAGTAGGTGACGGTGAGGCCCTCGACGGTGAAGCCGCGGGAGAGCTTGGTGCCGCCCACGAGGATCTTCCACACGTTGGGGGTGCGGTCGAAGTCGAGGTCCAGCTGCGCGAAGTAGCGGTCCGAGTCCCCGTTGACGACCACGACGGGGTTGCCTCCCTTGCCGATCAGTTGCTTTGCACGGCTGATGTAAGGGCGCAGTTCGTCGTAGGCGGCGGGGTTGGGCAGGTCTGCGGCGCGGGTCCGGGAGACGGGGGAGAAGTCGGCGGCCCACAGGCCTGCGAGGCGGGCGTGGCCTTCTGTGGAGGTGTAGCCGGCCTGGTGCCACATGGTGTTGATGCGCAGGGCGAGCTCGGCGTGGTCGTCGGTGCGGACGGA
The DNA here is from genome assembly GCF_053611565.1 of Kitasatospora sp. NPDC054795. Lineage (NCBI taxonomy): Bacteria > Bacillati > Actinomycetota > Actinomycetes > Kitasatosporales > Streptomycetaceae > Kitasatospora > Kitasatospora sp. NPDC054795. Next base: position 21,694 of record NZ_JBSHAP010000103.1, on the reverse strand, counting down.
CTGGTGGACGAGCATGGTGTGGTGGCGGAAGGGGCCGTCGGGTACGCCGTGGTCGGCGCGGTAGAGCTTCAGTGCCCCGGTGAGGAGGAAGCTGTCCATGGCTTCCTGCAGTCGGTCGCCGGTGTGGTCCCAGATACCGCGGACATGGGCTTCCTGCTGGGAGTTGGCGGTGGTGCGCTCTGCGGGGTCGAGCGGCGAGTCGAGGTCGTGGAAGTCCTGAACGCCCATGTACCCGTGGGGGCGGGGGAGGGAGATGAGGAAGTCGCTGGGGAAGATGTCCTCGGTGTCGCCGGGGTCGATGAAGACGTTGGCGAACGGGGTTGCGGTGTAGCCGACGTACTGGGCACGCGGCAGGAGGCCGAGGAGCTCGGATATCAGGCCGTTGATGGCTGTGCGCTCGGTGGAGCCCTTCTCCCACTTCTTGGGGTCAGTGGTGTTGACGGAGGCCTGGTCGGACTCGTCGTCGATGATGAGGGTCGGCAGTTCGCCGAGGATGCCGCGGATCTGCTTGAGATCCTTGACCAGCTTGGTCAGGACGGCCTTGTTCTTCTTGACGACCATGATGCGGGCGGCCGCGTGGTGCAGGTTGGTCGGGTCATGGAGGGGGAGGGTGTGGTCGCGCTTCTCGACTTCCAGGACACGGATGCCCTGCGCGAGGCTCTTGTAGTCGTTGTCGCGGGTGGTGAGGCGCTCGATGTCGAAGGCCCGCAGCATGGAGGGGCGGGCTCCGTGCTTGACGAAGACGTCCCAGTCGGCGTCGTCGCCGACATAGTCGATTCCGACGAGGGTGTCGACGTCCTCCGGGTCGGCTCCGCGGAGGATGTTCTCCTGGCCGACCAGTTCCATGTCGAGGCGGCGCTGGGTCTGGGCGCGAAGAAGGTTGAGGGTTCCTCCGAGGACGATGACCAGGCGGTATCCGGCGTCGATGGCCTTCGCGGTGACGCCGGTGAAGTTGGCGGTCTTGCCGGACTGCACGTAGCCGACGACCAGGCCCTTGGCCTGGCGGGCCTCGCTCTCCTCGGGGTCGGTGAGTCTTTCGACGACGGCTCGGCTCGCTTCGTCCAGGCTCGCGACGGCGGCGTCGCTCCAGCCCTTCTCGCGGAGCTTGCGTTCGTAGGCGGGCCAGTAGAAGGCGCGGGAGGCGGCGCGCTCCGGCGTGTACCAGGGGGTGTGTTCGCGGGCGATGACGACGGCGCCTGCGGCGCGGGCGAGGGGGACGGCGGTGTCGAGGGCCTTGCGGAGGTCGTCGCCGAGGCGGAGGCGTTCGTGGGCTGCGGTGCGGCGTTCGTCGGTGCGGGGCTCGGTGTCGGGTGACCAGCGGGGGTTCTCGGAGAAGTCCCAGGCGGTCAGTGCGCGGGACCACAGTGCGGTGAGTGCTCCGCCGTACAGGCCGTCCTCGGCGAGGCGGGTGCGGAAGGCTTCCTCGCTGAGGTCGGCGCCCGGGAAGTCGTCCTCGGCGGCGAGCTCTGCCGTCTTCGCGAAGTGGCGGGGGCTGGTGGCCATCCCGTTCAGGACTGCGGTGTGGATCTCAAGGAGTATGTCGGTCACGTCGTGTCCCTCGGTTCGGGCAGCAGCGGTCAGGAGTTGGGGCGGTGGCGGCGTTCGCGCTGGGCGTGCACCGAGGCCAGCAGGATGCTGTTCCAGTAGTCGATGCGGTCTGCCCGCTTCCGTTCCCAGCGGCCGAGCCCGAAGCAGTCCTGGAGAAGCAGGTAGAGCAGGGTCTTCGTCACGGGGGCGTCGTTGGAGCCGCCGCGCCGGCCGTCGTTGAAGTCTTCCCTGAAGGCCTTGTTGAGGAGGATGGCGTGGCTGTCGCGGTCCAGGTCGAAGAACTTGTCCTCGGGGAGGGAGACCCATTCCGCACGGATCGGGTCCTCTGCTGCCTTGACGGGGAGCTCCTCCCGCACGGCGCGCTTGACCATGGGGTCGAAACCCTTGCCCGGCTCGATCACCGGGGCCCTCTCGATAGTCGAGCGTGAGGCGCCCTCCCGGTAGGCGGCCTCGGCGTCGGCGAGGAAGGCGCTGAACGGGCTGTCCTCGGAGTCGGCTGCCTGCTCGACGCCGTGGGTGAAGGCAGGGGTGACCTCGACTCCGTCCTTCTTCACGGTGAGGCTGAATACCCCGTCCGAGTCCTGGGGCAGGTCCACGGCGATGCGGGCCAGCACCAGGTGGCCCTCGCTGGCGCGCAGGTTGTTCCAGCCTCCGGCCTGTACGAGGCGGTCGTTGCGGTAGAAGTAGAAGCCCTGGCGCTCCTGGAGGGGCCCGATCTGGCGGAAGCCCGCGTGGCCGGACTTGGCGGGCCAGATGTGGGCTTCGAGGGCGAGTTCGCCGACGCCCTTCACCGGGGCGAGGAACTTCTTCGGGTAGCCGGGCTTGCCGGGCACCTTGTAGCCGAAGGGGTCCAGGGGGTCGACGCTGATGTGGTCGGTCTCGTCCCCGGTCGACACGTCCCAGACAGCGATGTCGAGCGAGAGGCCGCAGGAGAGGAAGCGGTGCAGGTAGAGGCCTAGGTGCGTCTCAAGCTGGGATATCGCCTTGGAGAGGAACTGTTCGCTCTGCCCCGGGGCGACGGTGTCGAAGGCCCGCACGTTGTCCCAGCGCACGATCGTGCCCTGCCATTCGATCAGGCCGTCGTAGACATCGATCTGCTGCTGGGCGAACCGGGGGTCGACGGTGTCGCAGCGGAAGCCGTCCTCGATGCCCTCGTGGGTGATCTTGCGTCCTGCGGGCGCGCTGCGCCGGGTACGGCTGATCACCGTGAGGGACTCGGCGTGCGACAGCGAACCGGCTTTGAGGCCGGTGCCGTACATGCCGAGGGCACTGCTGCCGTAGTCGCGGCGGCGGCCGACAGTCATCGCGCTGTCGAGTCCGGCGGCATCCATGCCCCGGCCGTTATCCAGGACCAGCAGCGAGACTATGCGGTCGGCGTCGCGCAGGAAGTGCACCACGACCGCGTCCGCGCCGGCGTCGATGGAGTTGTCGACAAGGTCGGCGACCGCTGCTTCGAAGCTGTAGCCCTGATTGGTCAAGGCCTTCGCGTACCCGGCGTCCGGCGGCAGGCGCGTACTGCCCTGCGTCGGCACGTCGTACTTCCAGTTGGCGCGGAGGGAGGAGGCCGATGGGGACATGCGTTCGCAGCTCCTTGGACACGCAGAGCCGGGCCTGCGCGGAGGAAGCGGCGGCCCGTCAGTTTCCAGCACTTTCACGGACTGGAATGCCGGGGGACGTCCTGCGGGAGGCCCTGCCATCCGGGTCCGGGACGAGACCTGCCGACACGTCGGCACACCGAATACCTGGGCAGCATTTCGCCGTTTGCCCTCGTCAGGTGGCGAGTGTAGCGGGGCGGTGAATAGCCGCGGGCAGAGATGCGCAGAAACGGCAGATTGATCAGCAGCCGAACTCTGGCATGGAACACGCCATTCTTTGAAGGCAGGAACGGGATGTCCTTGCGTTTACGGTTGGCGATCTGGTCGGCGGGCTGCGGGATGACCGCGCGGATGCTCCGTCGGCACAGGTGCTCGTGGCTGGCCCTCGACGAGTAGCCCGGTCGCCCAGGACCACGACGGGTCGGGTGCGGGGCCGTCCGACCGGCCTGGGCACGCGCAGGGCGGCCATGACGTGTTCGAAGGTGGGTGCGTCTCCGGCCTGGCCGGGTGTGAGGTGGAAGCACAGCGGGCGTCCGCGGCGAGGTGGATCTTGGTGGTCAGCCCGCCACGGGAACGCCCGATGGCGCGGTGATCGGGCTCGTCGGCTGGGGCCCTTTTGACGGGCCCCGGCCGCGTTCTGGTGGGCGCGCACGATCGTGGAGCCGACCGAGACGACCAGTCCAGGTCGCCCTCGGCGTCGGCCTGCGCGAGCAGGGCGGTGAAGACCCCGTTCCCACGTGCCGTCGATCGCCCAGTTCCGCAGCCGGGTGTAGACGCCCTCTCTTCACCCGGGGCCCCGAGGGGGACTCCCGGGTGATCCTGCACCTCCGCCGCCTGGCCTACGTGCCGACCGGCTGTGGCGTCCTGACCGTCGACGCGCAGGGCTGGCGCGTCACCGAACTCGGGCGGGAACTCTGTGCCTGACGACACATCTATCGCCTCACCCCTGGAGCTCACACACGAGGAGGAGGGCCATCGCGACTGCCAGGCGACCGAGTTGCTGCTGCTCAGTTACACCGTAGACCTGCAGTTGCTGGAGAAGTTCACGCTCAGCCCGGCCCCGGCCGCCGGAGCCCGCGTGACGGTCCTCGGGGACGCCGACCACCTGCTGCTCGACCCTCGCTCGGCGCGCCTGCCCGGCCGCGACTACCTCGCCGGGCCCGCTGCCGCCCCGGCCGCCTTCCACCCGAAGCTCTTTCGTCATCGTCGGGCCCGAGCGGGCGGCCGTGGCGATCGGGTCGGGCAACGCGACCGTGGCGAGCTGGCGCACCAACCACGAGCTATGGACGGTACTCCGCTCGACGACCCTGGGCACCCCCGCGCTCTACGCGGAGCTGGCCGCCTGGCTGCGCGAACTCCCGGACAGCGAGGTCGGGATGATGCCACCCCTCGCCACCGCCCTGCACCGCACGGCCGAGCTGCTGGACCAGCGCGTCGCGGCCGCCCTGGCGGTCGAGCCGCAGACCCGCTTCGTCTCCTCACTGCACCGGCCGATATCCAGCAGCTGCCCGAGGGTCCGGTGGCGGAGCTGACCGTCTAGGCGCCCTTCCAGGACCCCGGTGCCAAGGCACTGAAGAGGCTCGTCGCCCCCTGAAGCCGCGTCGGCTCACGGTCTGGCTATCAGGAGCACGACACCGAGCTGGACGGACCGGCCGTGGCCGCGCTCCTGCGGCAGCACGGTGGCGAGCTGCGCCGCGAGGCCCGCAAGAGTCCGTACGACGACCGGTACCGGCACGGCAAGCTGATCGAGTGGGCCGTCGACGGGCAGCGCTGGGCGCTCACCTGCAGTCCGAACCTCTCCGCCGCCGCCCTGCTGCGCTCGGTACCGGACGGGGCAACTGCGAGATCGGCGTGATCGCACCCACCGACCAGTCGCTCGCACCTCCCGGGGAGCCGGTCGCCCCGGAGACCGTCGAGCCCCTCGCCCCGCCACGGCGGGCCGCCGAGGATCCACCGCCCGTCCGCCTTCCCCGGCTCCTTGGCGCCGCCCGCGAGCAGGCCGGTGTGCGCGTCCGGCTAGCTCGGGCCGCCGAGCGGGACGTCGAGCTGCGGATCTCCAGTACGGCCGGCCGCCCGAGGAGTGGACAGCCCTGGGCGCCGTGCCGGCCGGGGCCGCGGAGCTCTGCTTCCCGGTGGACGCCGAACCGGGCAGCCGGGTAGGCATCCTGGGCAGCCCGGATCTCGTCCCGGTGAAAGATGTCGTGCAGACCGTCCAGCGGCCGGCGGCCGAGCAGCGCGAGCCCGGACCGCGCCAGCCCGAAGACCTCTTCCGTCACCACTCGCTGCTGGAGGAACTCGTCCGCAGCCTGCTCGACGCCCGGCCCGAACCCTCCCCCGGCGCCTCCCCGACCCGCTCGAGGGCACCGGCCGCTTCCGGCTCCGGGACGGGCGAACCGGGGCTGCCGGTGACCCTCTTCGCCCTCGGACGGCAGGCCGTCGACGGGCCCCCGGGCGGGGCGCCCGAGCAGTACGCGACCGAGTCAGACGCACCAGAGGCCGATCCGGTCGGGAGTTCCTGGTTCGAGGTCTTCACCCCCGAGGAGGAAGCCGGCTTGGAGGACGACACCGCCGAGACCGAGGAACAGCCCCCGGCCGACGGGCCGCCCGAGGACACCGAGGAATCCCTCCAAGCTCGCCGTCAGAAGATGGCCGAACGGCTACGACGGGCTCGGGCCGACCTGTCGCTCGTCCCAAGGCTGCTGCTGGTCCGGGTGCTGCTCGACTTCCTGGCCAGGACGCGTGGCCGACCAACGACCGGTCCTGGTACGCCCTGCTGGCCGACGTGACCGCCCCGCTGGACCGGCTCGACCCATACCGGCTCCCGCAGGAGGACGCCGAAGCGGCAGCGTCGCTGGCGGCATTGGTGCTGGCCGTACTGGAGTACCAGGCCGTCAGCGAGGCCGAGACCGGCCGATACAAGCGGCTGGCCTCGGCGCTGGCCGAGCTGCTCCTGGCCGCGACAGAGGAGCGGATCGGGGGTACGTCACACCGGAGCTGGCCGGGCACTTCGGCGTGATGGTGGAACCGGACCACATCCTGGAGCTCGCCAACCAACTTCTCCAGGACTCGGTGGCCAAGGCCGTCCGGAACTCGACAACCGGACGGACACCGCTGCACGACGGCACGCTCCCAACCTGCTGTCTGTCCGGGGAAGTTGGTCCAGCCCCAGCAGAGCCGCCCTGGGCGCCCTCGGCCGCACCGGGCTGGCGGGCCCGGTCGGTGCCTGGGCCTGCCACGACGACGGCCACTGGTCCTTCGTGGCCTGGCACAAGCCGGACCTGCTCGAGGTCACGTACCGCGGGCAGCTCGTCCGCTGGCGGCACTTCCAGCTCTCCCCGGCCACCTCACCCGCCGCACTGGCCCGCGATTCCGCCCGGCCGTCGGCCGACCGCCCAGGGCCCCTTGTCCCAGTTCACCGAGACCGGCCAGCGACTTCTCGACGTACTCGGCCTTCCCACCCCTTTCCCACCACCAGACACCCAGGCCCCGGAAGGCTAAAGCTTGTGACTGAGGTCAGTGGTTTGCTCCGTTCCGCCACCCACTCACGCGGCCGTTACGGGCCTGCGACGTGCAGCCGGGCCAAAACGGAGCCGGGTTCGCCCGGGACGCGGAGCATGGTGTGGCCCGGGGTAGCAGACCGGGACCAGGACGGTCTACGCCGCGTGTGCGCTGCAGCCGATCAGGGCCCGGGCGTCCGCGTGGCTGCCGACGTCCATCAGGTGGCCGACCACGTCGAGGACGAACCGGTCGGGCCGACTGCCGACCTTCCGCAGGAGAGCATCCGCGACCTCTGTGAGACCCCGGCTGCGGCACGTCTGAATCGCTGCGGCGGACTCCACCGCAGGCGCCTCGTCGCCGGCATAGTCCAGCATGCCGACGGCGTGCTCGTAGCGGCCGCTGTCCAGGTGCAGCACCAGTTCGTCGACCGGCCACTGCAGTCCGGCGGCGCGTTCGATGCGCCGGTCCCCCTCGGCGAGGGGGACCGGCGCATCGAACGGCGCGCCTGTGCCGCCCTCCAATGCGCCACGCATCTCATCAACGTCCTCCGCCGCCGGCCTGTTGACTGCGGCACTGATGTTGTCTGTGGCGAAAGCGGACTCGCATTCGTCGGAAACACGCTGCAGGAGTGCCCGCAGGTCATCCTCGGTCATCACTTCAACACCGCCCTTGCTCTTAGCAAGCCGGTGCAGTTTCAGAACTGTGTCCGTGTCGGGGAACAGGACCTTCCCCAACGCGAGCCGGTTGAGGACCGAGCGGGAACTGTGGATCTGGCCTGCGACCCCGCGCAGCGATCCGCCAGTAGCCCGCAGCATGGCCCGCACTGCCCCGGCGAGTTCGCGGCGCGCCGGAGGAACGGAGGACGGAAGAGCCTTCATCTGTCCGCGTGGAGGCAACGAAACTCCCTAGAGGTAGGGGTCGGCGAAGTGTCATCCCATCTTGGCAAACACCTACGACAGCTGAACGGTCATCGGTGCAGGAGGGACACTCCGGGACACCGGGGGAAGCGGGACACCGGGGGACAGCGAAGCCTTCCCCTGCCTCCGGGGCGTGCGCTTCGCTTGAAGAGCAGGCGGGACTGGCCCGCTGACAACCCACCAGGGTCGTCACTGCGCTGTGCACGAGAGGATCCGGAGAGCATGGTGGCAATTCCGTCCTGGACGGACGAGGGACTCGGCACTATGAAGCGCGTCGCGCTGTGGCTCGTGCAGGAGGTCGGAGTCGGCAGCGTGTTCACCAAGGAGCAGCTGCGGACCGCGTTCGAGGGGGTCAGCCAGGTCGACCGCCGCATGAGGGAGCTCCGCGTCCACGAGTGGCAGATCGATACCAACAGGGAGGACCCGGCCCTCGACCCCAGTGAGCACCGGTTCGTGTGTGAGGGTGTTCCGGTATGGCAGCCTGGCAAGGGAAGCCGCAAGGCGGCCGAGTCCGTGGGAGCGGTGCAGCGCCGCGCTGTGCTCCTGAATGACAACTACCTGTGCCGGACCTGCGGCATCGGCAACGGCGAGGCATACGCCGACGGCCACGGCGCCACCTCCCACCTGGACATCGCACGGCGCCAGGTCACCCTGCCCGGCGGCGGCACGGAGGTGCAGCTGGTCACCGAGTGCAACCGGTGCCGTGTCGGCGGGCGCGACGCCGGCGCCGACCTGGGCGCCTTCGCGGCGGCGGTGGCACAGCTGTCGACGTACGAGCGCAAGATGCTGTCGTCCTGGATGGAGCAGGACGCCCGCGGCTTCAACGAGGTCGAGAAGCTCTGGGGCGTCTACCGCACGCTGCCGGCGGCTGCGCGCGCCGAGGTCCGCGACATGCTCCTGTAGTCCGCTCCCCGGGGCGGCACCGGAACCACTGTGCCGCCCCTTTCCCGGTCCTGGCAGTATCTGCATCGCTTTCACACGCACAAAGGAGCACATCCGTGTTGATCGACTTCGGCCGGCCCCACGAAGCCGCCGGCAACCGCGAGCTCGTGGCGCACCGGCTGAAGGAGCTGCGCAACGGGAACGGCGTCCCGGAGACGCTGACCGTCGAGTGGCGCGGGAAGCCCGCCCATATCGAGGTCATCGACATGCCGGTCGAGGTCCTGCGCTACAACCCCGGCACACACCGCATCCGCGCCCAGCGCGCCTACGACCCGGCCCGGGACCGGGCGCTGACCGAGGACCCCTGGAGCCCGGAGAGCCAGGATTACCTCCACCACCTGCTGAAGGCGCTGCCGGCCGACCCCTCGAGGACCGACAAGGCCTTCGAGGACCTGACGGAGAGCCTGCGCGAGTACCAGCAGAACGAACCCGGGCTGATCACCCACGAGGGCATCCTCGTGAACGGCAACACCCGCCGCGCTGCCCTCAAGGAGCTCGGGCGGACCAGCATGCGGGTCGGCGTTCTGCCGGAGAGCTGCGAGTGGAGCGACATCCATGCTGTTGAGCTCTCCCTCCAGCTGCGCCCGGACACCCGGCGGGACTACTCCTACATCAACCACCTGCTAGCCCTGGAGGAGCAGGTGGCGCTCGGCAAGCCGCTGCCGGAGATCGCCCGGAACTTCCACACCACGACGCCGGCCTGCGACCGCGACCTGTGGATCCTGGCCCAGCTCCGGGACCTCATCAGCCGTAGCGCCACCGGAACCTCCTCGCTGCGGCTCATGGACTTCGAAGAAGCCAAGGAGCGGTTCTTCGAGCTCTACCGCGCCTACAACACCGAGTCCGCGCGCAACCGGGAGCGTGGCGACCTGCTGAAGGAGGGCCGGCTCGCGGCCATCGTGCTGGAGTTCGCCAAGACGGACGTCCGGTTCATCCAGCCCGACTTCCAGGAGCGCTTCCTGGACCAGCGGCTGCCCGCAGACCTCAGGCCCGCCCCTGCCCACGCGGCCCCGGCGGTGGCCATCCCCGGTCTTGGCCGCACGGTCCAGGCCGCCGGCGCGAGCGTCGCCGCGGCCAAGGCGCTCACCGACTCCCTCCTGCAGGCCAAGGCCGTCAAGGCGGCCGGCGCGGCCGCAACCACCGAGGAGCAGACGGCGGCAGCCGAGGTCCTTGACCGCACCCGGGACGTCTTCAACGAGGCGCTGGAGTTCGCCGGCAAGGACTTCCGGCTCCGGAAGAAGCGCCTCGCCGCCCCCGACCGCGTCGCCGATGCCTGCAAGGACCTGGAGCAGTGCGTCACCGACCTCGTCCTCGCCCGCGGCAACGGGAGCCTGGACGAAGGGGCGTTCGACGATGCCCTGCTGCAGCTGCGCGCCATCATGGGGCGTGTTGCCGTCGAGGCCGGCAAGAGCATGCCGCTCCCCGGCGATGGCCTGGCCTGGCTCAATGCTGCTGTAGGGAAGCAGCAGTGACGGATATCCAGACGGAACCGTCGCTGCGGATCGCGTTCGACGTGTCGCGGACCCGCGTTGTCCTGCGCACGACGCCCGGGCACGAGCAGGACTTCGCGGACCTCGCCGCGCGCATCGCCCCCGGCGGCCAGCGCGGGCCACTGGTAGGCGAGTTCGACCTCGACGACTTCCTCGACCGCATCATCGAGCTCGGCTCCTGGCGCCACGACGGCGTCGAGTGGGAGGAGGCGCTGGTCCAGCTCGTCACCGGTGTCCTCGACGACGCCGAGCGGGCCGAGCAGACCCTCCGCAGCGGCGCGGGCGCCAGCCAGAGCGCAGTCGCGCCGGGCGACGTGCCGGGTCTCCTGGGCGACGGCTGGACCGGAGACCTCACCCCCTTCCAGCTCCGCGATGCAGCCCAGCTGCTGTCACTCGGGCACGGCGCGAACTTCAGCGTCCCCGGAGCCGGCAAGACCCGCGTCTCACTCGCCGTCTACGCCGCTATGCGTGAACAGGGCCTGGCCAAGCGGCTCCTGGTCGTCGGACCCAAGTCCGCTTACGAGGCATGGCAGACCGAGAGCCAGATCTGCTTCCGCACACCGCCGCGCATCGCCGTCATGGGCCGCACCCCCGACTACGGCGCCGAAGTGCTGTTGGTCAACTACGAGCGCCTGTCCCGGGCTGTACCCAGGCTCGCGTCCTGGCTGGGCACGGCGCCGTCGATGCTGGTGCTCGACGAGGCCCACCGTATGAAGCTCGGTGCCAACGGGACATACGGCTCTGCCTGCCTCGCGCTCGGGCCCACCGCGACCCGGCGGCTCATCCTCACCGGTACTCCGGCCCCCAACGGGGCCCGGGACCTGGAGAACCTGCTGTCGTTCGTCTGGCCCGGCCGCGGCAAGCGCGTCGTCTCCGACGCTGTACGCGGCGGAGACCTCGCCTACGCCAGCACGGTGCTGCGGCCGCTGTTCACCCGCACCACCAAGCGCGAGCTTGGCTTGCCCCCGTTCGAACCAAAGGTCCGGTACGTCAGCCTCCCGCCGATCCACCGGGAGGTGTACGAGGCGCTCAAGGGCAACTTCTCCCCACGGGCCGAGGCGTCCCGCAACGACATCGAAGCCCTCGGGCGGGCAGCACTGCGCCTGCTCATGGCCGCAACCAGCCCGGCGCTCCTAGTCGAGGGCAGCAGCCCGTACGAGCCGCTCGCCTACCGGGTGCCGGCGCTGGAGGCCGCCCCCGGCGAGTCCCTCCATGCGCTTCTGCGTGACCTGCCCAGTTACGAGCTCTCCCCCAAATTCCAGGAGGCCGTCCGGATCGTCGCCGCGAACGCGGCAGCGGGCCGCAAGACGATCGTGTGGACCACCTTCGTACGCAACATCACCACCCTGGCCAAGCTCCTCTCCCCCTACTCCCCAGCCGTCGTCCACGGCGGCACGGCCGACCGGGACGAGGAGATCCGGCGGTTCCGCGAGGATCCCGACTGCATGGTGCTGCTCTCCAACCCGGCTACCCTGGGCGAGGGCATCAGCCTGCACCAGGTCTGCCACGACGCGGTCTACGTCGACCGCGACTTCATGGCTGGCCGGTTCCTGCAGAGCCTCGACCGCATCCACCGCTTGGGCCTGGCCCCCGGAACGGAGACGAGAGTTACCGTCCTTGTCGCGGAAGGCACCATCGACGAGGTAGTCCAGCTTCGTCTTGAGGCAAAGCTGCAATTCATGGGCAGCATCCTGGACGACCCGGAGGTGCGCCAGCTCGCAGATCTCGTCGAAGAGCCCGTCGGCAGCGCCGGCCTGGACATGGCGGACATCCGGGAGCTCCTGCGCCACCTCGAGCCCCCGGCCTTGCTCGACGGGCAACCACGGGGGTGAGGCCCGGGACCCGCGGCCGTCGCGGGCCTAGGGTGCCGTACGGATGGAAAGGAGCCCTCGAATCCGCCGTGTTCAGCGGGAGGAAGAAATGACACACGCAGAAGTGGACAGCGAGCGCCCGCTGCCCGACCCCACTGATCCGTCCCTCGACGATCTCTTCAGCAGCCAGGAGACCGCAGAAGCCTGTCGGTTCCTCCTCATGCGGCAGGACAGCCCTCCGACAATGGCGGAGTGGCTGGCTCGATCGCAGCAGGTTTTCGGCAAGTCAAACGTGCACAGTCAACGTCGGCTGCGCGAGGTCCGGAGCCACTTCGTGGTGCAGAGCCGGCGCCGCACCAGTGACGGAAAGTGGATCTACCAGCTACTCGGCTGGAAGAAGGCGGCTTCCGCGTCCGTGAAGATCTCGCCCCGGCTGCAGGCGGAGGTCTTCAGCAAGAAGGGCCGCTTCTGCCAGATGTGCGGGCGCGGCCCCCAGAACGGTATCCGGTTGCAGATCGACCACATCGTGCCCGAGTCGTGGGGCGGCAAGACGGTGTACTCGAACCTGGAGCCGCTGTGCGAGGAGCACAACCACGGGAAGCAGGCATTCTTCGCCTCGCTCGACGCGTTCGGCCCGGCTATTGGGCGAGCGCTCCCCCGCCCGAATCCATGGGAGCGCATCGGCGAACTGCTCCTCGCCTTCCAGGAGATGAGGAAGCCGACGCCGGTCGAGCTCATCGAACTAGTCGCACAGGACACCCACAAGGGCGACCCGAAGAAGCGGCTGCGCGAAATCCGTTTCGTCCTCGGCTGGGACATCGTCGCGCACCGCAGGAAGACGGACGGCGTCACTGAGGTGACCTACGAACTGATCAGCTCCCAGCCATGGCCTGCGGAGGGTGCGGCCGCCGCGATTGCCGACTACGAGCGAAGGCGCAAGGAGCGCAAAGCCGCTGAGCGCGCCGCACCCGAGTCCGACTGACCCGGCCCACGCACCGGAGACAAACTCCCGGGATCCCTACATCTTCCGTTCAAAGAATTGAGTTGATATGACGTCAGCCGATACCTTATTCCCCGTTTCCTCCGTCGCGCCCCCCGATCCGGAACTGGCCCGCGTCCATGCCAGAATCCTGGCGGCGGACCCGTGCGGCGAGATCTTCGCTGCAGCCCTGCGCCGTACCTTCGACATGCTGCTCGACGGACAGCACACGGGCCGTTTTCGCTGGGAGGAGCTCCACAAGACCGAGAAGACGCATGCCGGCACCCTCGTGGAGATCAGCCTCCAGCGCGCCTTCAACTTTGCTGACGGCAACAAGATGGACTACTCGATCGACGGCATCGATGTGGACTGCAAGTACTCCCAGGACCTGGGCCGCTGGATGATCCCTCCTGAGGCGATGGGGCATCTGTGTCTTGGGGTGTGGGCCAGTGATGACGCTGGGCTCTGGTCAGCGGGGCTGTTCCGGGTCACCGAGGAGCTGCTTACCAGGAAGGAAGGAAACCGGGACGGCAAGCGGTCTCTCACCGCCGCTGCCCGGAAGACCGCCGTTCACTGGCTCTTCGAGGATGCGCCGCTCCCCGAGAACATCCTGCTGCGCTTGCCTGAGAAGGACATCGCCGCGATCTTCGCGTCACGGTACGGCACCCAGCGGGTACATGAGCTGTTCCGGCGCACGCAGGGCCGTGTCGTCTCCCGCGGCGTGGTCGCCACGGTCGCACAGCAGGACGACTTCATGAAGCGCGTCAGGTACAACGGTGGCTCCCGCTCGGCGCTCCGGCCGGAGGGAATCGTGATTCTCGGGCAGTACGGGAATCACCAGGTGGTAGCCCAGGGCCTCGGCCTGCCGCTGCCAGGTGCTGGTGAGTCCGTGAGCGTCCGCCTGGCACCCTGGACTCTGGAGCATGTGGACGCACGGTGGGTGGAACTGGAGGGCATCAGGTGGGTGGTAGCGCGGGAAAGCGACCCGGTCGTCGAGGCACCGCTGCTGCCGGAGCGGTAGGCGCGGATGCTGCCGCATGGGTTGCCCCGGCAGGATCATGGGCCTCTTCAGCTGCCAGGCGCCGCAACATGCAGGCGATCAGGAGCCGGGACACGTCCCCCGAGCTCGCGCTGCGCTCCCTTGTCCACGCTGAGGGGCTTCGGTACCGGGTGGCGGCAAAGCCGCTGCCCGGTATGCGGCGGACGGCTGATCTCCTGTTCCGTCCCACACGGGTGGCCGTCTTCGTCGACGGGTGCTTCTGGCACGGGTGCCCGGAGCACTTCGTTCCGCCGAAGACCAATCCCTCGTATTGGGAGTCGAAGATCAGCGGAAACGTCACCCGTGACCGGGATACCGACGAACGCCTCGCTGACGAAGGGTGGCTCGTGCTGCGGTTCTGGGCGCACCAGTCGCCTGAGGAATGCGCGGACACAGTGGTAGCCGCCGTAGTAGCGCGGCGGGGGGAGCTCGCCGAGCGAAAGCGGCGACGTCTGGAGGGCAAGCAGGGGTGTCCAGGCGCAGGACCGCCCGCAGGCTGACGCCTGCGGGCGGCAGGTCGATCAGACTCAGCTGATCTTGGCCTTGTTCGCCTTGAAGAGTTCGTGCCGGTCGTGGTCTTCCTGCCCGACGAAGGCCTTGAAGTCGCGGAGCAGATAAGCCATGGCGCCGTCCTGGCCGGCCTCGGTCTCTTTGATGTGGAAGTCTCGGCCGAGGTGGGAGAGGCGTCGCTCGACGTCGTGCATGCCCATGACGACACCGGTCTTGTCCAGTGCGGCGACAATCTGCTCTGCGGTCATGGCTTCGCTCTTACCGCGGAGCAGCCGGTAAACCGGGTCGTGAGTGGTCTCGACCCGCTCGCGGGGCTGGCCTTCCTTCCGGAGCGCCCTTGCGATGGAGAGCCCGACAGCCTTGGCGACCGGCGGCGGGAAGGCATTGCCGATCTGGCGGTATCCGGTGGTCTTCCCTCCGGAGAACTCCCAGTCGTCGCTGAAGCCCTGGATCCGCGCGGCCATGCGGCTGGTCAGCTTGGGGCCGCCCCTGACTTCGCCCTTCTTGCTCACTGCCGGCTTGAAGTCCGGCTTCGGCGCCTCGTTGGCAATGCCCCAGGCGTTGACGCCCATAGCCTCCCAGGCCGCCTTGGCTCGGGAGGGACCGAGGTCTGCCCCTCCGTGCTTCTTGGAGCCGCCAACGATCGTGGGCGCGATGCCGTCGGCCTTGGCGGCCCATGCCTCGACGCCGCCCCAGCCGTTGGCTGCCATGAGGTCTTTTAGTGTCTCGCCGACGGTGGGCGCAGGGCCGGGGACAGGCTCGGGCCAGTGGAAGTACTCTGCGTATTCGTCCTGGAGTGCCACCAGCACGAACCTCGGCCGGAGCTGTGGCACCCCGAACTGGGATGCCTGGAGGAGCCTCCACTCGCCCACGTAGCCGAAGTCGCGGAGCGTGTCCAGGACGTGCTGCCGGTAGGCCGAGAAGCGGTTGGCACTGAGTCCTCGCACGTTTTCCAGCATGAGCGCCTTGGGCTTGATGCGGCCTGCCAGCTGGACTGCCCAGGCAAACAGGTCACGCTCGTCGGTGGCACCGAGCTGCTTGCCCGCGATGGTGAACGGCGGGCAGGGGACACCTCCTGCCAGCAGCGAGACCCCTTCGTACTCCTCGGGGTTCC
Source organism: Kitasatospora sp. NPDC054795 (assembly GCF_053611565.1). Lineage (NCBI taxonomy): Bacteria > Bacillati > Actinomycetota > Actinomycetes > Kitasatosporales > Streptomycetaceae > Kitasatospora > Kitasatospora sp. NPDC054795. The sequence goes on along the minus strand of NZ_JBSHAP010000103.1, from coordinate 6,251 downwards.
AGACCGACTCGTCCGCGACATCACCCTCCGCGACCTTCCACGCCGGCCGGTTCAGCCTGAGGGTGTCGCAGGCGTTCGGGTCGAGCTCGACTGCGAGCCGGTGTTCGAATCCTGCCCCTTCGAGGCCGAGGGCCTGCCCCCCTGCTCCTGCGCAGATCTCGACAACCTCAAGGGCAGACATTCTTCCTCCGTACGACACACGTCGAGCCTGCGGGATGGGAGGCGCCAGGCATCGAGCTGAAAATAGTCATGATATCGAACAAACTAGCTACCTCCCTTCGGGCGCACCTTGCCGCTCCATCTCCCCGCCCAAGCCTCACCTACAGGGCACGCCGGGGACAAACGATCTCTGTGGAGCGGCCAGCGTAGTCGCGAGCTCTGACATGCCGACCGATGTGACCCGAGTCCTGCCCGCCCCTGCACAACGCGCCGATGTGAACGAGGACACGCATACCGTCCTCCTCGCACTGACCCGGACCGCTGGAGACTAGCGGCGATAAGGCCGAGCGCTGACCTGATGCGCGGAGGCCTGGAGCCGCTCCCTGCGGGGGCCTGGGCCTACTCGCAAAGCCTGGGCCCGCCGCCTACGCCCCTTGCCGCAACGACATACACGATGTCCCGATCCCGGCTTTCCGCGGACTCAAGCATTCCGGTCTATGCGGACCGCCACATCAGGCTGCCGTTACTACTGGCACGGTCCGTGGCTGGGGCAGGCCGAATGCCGCCGCAGCCACGTGTGCGGCCAGCAGTGGCGGCACGGCGTTGCCGACCTGCTCATACTGCTTCGTCTGTGTTCCCTGCCACGGGTAGTCCCCGGGGAAGGACTGCAGCAGGCCCGCCTCGTGGACCGTGATGCGCGCTGTGTCGGAGGCGGCGCTGCGGCTCTTCCAGCATCCGCGGCCACGGGACTCGGCAAGAGCACGGCGGGCCTGAGTTGGGAAGGGCTCGGCACCGCCGGTCTTGCCGCCGCCGGCGGTGACGGTGGGCGCGGGCCGGTCGGTGGCGCCCCAGCCGATGCCCTCCGCCATGGAGACCCAACAGGCCCGGGACTCCCCGAAGAGGTTGCCCTCTTCGCCGTACTCGGTGTGCGTGGGCTCGGGAGGCTGGGCGGTGCGCAGGCGTGAGGCGATGAGGATCGCGCGGCGTCGGCTCTGTGGAACGCCGAAGTCTGCGGCGTTCAGGTTGCCGCACCAGGTGCTGTAGCCCCAGCCCCGGAGCACCTCGGCGTAGTGGCGGAACAGCGGGAGCGCATCGGGGACCTCTTCCATGACAGCGTCCTCTGGCCGCAGGGCGTAGAGGTAGCGCATCGGCTCGGCAGCGAGCAGGGAGCGGGGGTCCTGGCACGCGGCCAGGAGCTGCGGCCGGGTGTCCCGGTCTCTGGCGAGGTCATCGATCGCCTGGTGGACCAGGGGCTGGTCCCGGAGCCCAAGCTGCTTGCCCGCCCGGGACCAGGCCTGACACGGCGGAGACGCGATGAAGCGGCGGATACGGCCGACCATAGGCGCCGTGGCGATCTGGGCGACGTCCGCACGAACAGTCGGATGCCCGGCGGCAGCCCGCGTCCGGCAGGCCGCAGCGTCCCACTCGATCCCGATGTCAGTGATCCCGTGGTGACCGCGCAAGCCCTCAGACCAACCGCCGGGCCCGGCGAACAGGTCCAGGGTGTCAGGGGCGACGGGGGCAGGCATCAGGCCTCCGGGACAGATTGGAACAGTGAACGTGGCTGGGCCAGGTATGGCGAACTGCGCCCTGCCCGACTGACGCAGACAGCAGCCGACCCGCCCACACGACCATACAGGCGCAGACCGCCGAACCCGCTGCCGAGACGGGCACTGCGCCGTGAGGGCCCTGCAGCGGCAGCTCCGATGGAATCCAGCTGCCGCGGTCAGATCGAGCCCGACACGAGGCGATGCGATATCACCGAGCCGTCCGCAGCGGCAGATGCCCGGCTAATCGGGGCACAACAGCAAAAACCCCTCTCGGCACCCGCAGCCCATTGCCCGACGAATATGCAAACTCCACCTTTCAAGTTCATAGCGGTGCGCCCGAATTTTCCACAGCGCAGCTAGACCGCCAGGTCCAGCGGAAGGTCACTGATGTCACGGAGGCGTTTCCCTGCGATCAAAGTGTGCAGCATTGCGCCCGCCTCGTCGTTGCAAGTTTTCTCTACTGCCCGGATCAGTTCTGGGAGGGCAAAATGGTACACCGTATCGATGTCGCCAGTTCCCAGGGCGAGAGATGCGAGCCTGACGGGTGACGGTTCCCCTGTGACGACCGCGATATGCGGCGTGCGTCCCTTGCGGTTCCGGATAACGTTCAACGCCTCTGAGCGCGCATTCTGGGCGCGATCGCTACGCAGAGTCCACTTGCACGATACTATCGCGTGGACGATGGAACGCTCCTGGTTGGCGCTCCTAATGACAGCATACTGGCCAGATTCCCCGTCTACGAGTTCGCGCTCCCGGTTGATCGTCGCATCCGACTCAGGCTTCCGCAGCACCAGAATATCTGGACTAATCTCATAAGAGTTTCCCAGAACTGAGGCTAGATTCCGGTCTTGCTCAATAGCAGTCGCAAGAGCAGCCAGGTGAGCAAACGGCTCATATTTCGAGATCTGGTATTCGGCGCGCGATCCTCCGACATTCTCGATAATCCAGCCACCCGGGCGGAGGGACTGGAACATCGGGACGGTCTCCACAAGGAAGGCTTCCACTGCCTCTTCGAATTGCCTGCCGGCTCACTGACCCTTGAGTTTCTCCTGAATAATCTCGGCACCAAGGTCCCGTGCAATATTGAACGCGATAGCCCTACTAGTATTTTGACTTCCGTCAGCATTCGAAGCCACGCCATCACGCGACAGAGACAGGGTGTTCCTGTCGACGAGATGCTTGTGAAAGTTCACCCTTGCTTCGGTAAGTATCGCCGCCATGCGAGACCCGCCTAGATTGTCCGGTTTGCTTGAGATCATCGCTTTTGCGAAGAGATGGGCATGCAGTGCATGCAGCGCGCGAAGGCAGCCACTCGCCTCCATAGGCATCCCGATGAGTATCGCCGGCCGACGTCATCTGAAGGTCTCAATGGGTTCCACCGGCAGCCACCCGTACAGGTTTGCTGTCAGCCCCCCAGACAGCCGCTACCGCACCCCTGCGCGGGCACATGGGGGAGGGAGGATCAACGGTTGCGTACCGGACGGTCATGCGAGTGGACCTGGCGCACCGGGTCCAGGACGGAACGCCCTGCCCTGTCGGCAACGCCTGCAATGAGGGCCGCGGACAGTGGACCAGAAGGGGCCCGATCGGTGATCTCGTGATCATCCGGGCTTCAGCAGCGCTCGAGCCCGGATGAAGCAAGGGTAATTCGTGTGGAGAACTGGGTTGAGATCCGCCGGTTGTGCCGGAACGAGGGCCTGTCAACCCGGGCGGTAGCCCGTGAGCCGGGAATCCCCCGGGGGACCGTTCTGCGGGCTCTGGCCTCGGACAGCCGCCGAAGTACGGCGGGTACCGAAGGGGCTCAGTAGTGGACGCGGTCGGGTCGGCAGTCCCCACCGACCCGTTCTCAGCCTCACCACGGAGCACTCCCTGCTCCGTGCGCCCTGAGATCCCCCAATGCGCCCTTGATCCACCGTGCCGATCAGCGGACTGTCAGACCCTGAGGTTGGTCATAGGACGATCGATCGGGGGATTCTCATGTCGGAAGCAAACTCCGCCAGTCCGTGAGCACGCACGGTCTTCGGCCCCCTCGCCGCCGAGGTCACAGCAATCGTGCCTGCATGCCTTGTCCGGGCCCACGAACGTGCCCAAGGCGGCCACGAAGGCGTTCACACGCAAACGCTCGAAGCGTACGGACACGGGCTGTATGCCGCACAGTACGAGGAACTATCGGCCGGCATCTCTCAGCTTCCCGGCGTTGAGCTGGTGCGCCTCCAGGCGCGTACCGTCGCCCTGGTCGCCGGCCATGTCGTCTACCCGTACCGGTACGCGAAGAAGGACGTGCCCGTGACTGCCGCCAGACTCCGCAGCGCGTCAGGGCTTCGCGCCGGCCTCCTCCGCAGGCACGGTCCCGACCCGCGTCAGGGAGAGCTGGACCTCGGCATCGACCTGCCGGACGAGGACGAGCCCCATGCCGATCTCGCGCGCCTCTCACCGGACACCCAGCTCGTCCTCGTCGCCTACGCCTGCTCCCTGGCCCACGGCGTGGTCCGCCTCGAATGGGGATCCGCAGAGCTCCACCGCGAAGACCGATCACTGATCTGGCACCACCACGAGCCCTTGCCCATCCCGCGACAGCGCTGACGTACGGCCTCCCAGCAGGTTACTGCTGGGAGGCCGGCCTCATCGCAAGTCGGTCTGGTGACGCTCACTTTCCGCACCGCCAAGGGGCACGCCCTGTTCACGGCAGCGCACGGTGGCGGGTGATGGCGGAGTGATGGCAGCTCAAACGCCATGCTCCGCCAGCTCGCCTTCTCTAAACGCTGGCAGTCATCGTGGGGTCCGGCTCTCCTGACAGGAGGTAACCATATGGCTGTCCACCCTGACCGTGGTCGGATCTACCGGCGCTGCGGCTGCCGCGACGCCAGCGGAAGACAGTTCGGTGCGCGCTGCCCAAGCCTCAACCGCTCAACGCGCCATGGCTCCTGGGCCTACGCCTTCGACGTGCCCTCGACCGGCGGGCGCCGTCGGCAGCGGTGCCGCAGCGGCTTCCGTACCCGCAGGGCCGCACGCGAGGCGTTGGAGCGCGCTCTCGAGTGCGAGGGCACCGGATTGGATCTCGACGACGACCTGACGGTGGCCGGGTATCTGACCGGCTGGCTGCGGACCAAGGAGGACGTGCTCAAGCCCACCACCTACACCCGCTACCGCGACCACGTGCACAACGACCTCATCCCGGCATTCGGCCGACTCAAGCTGTCCGACCTACGCGAACGGCACATCACCGCCTGGAACGAAGCCGAACTGGCCCACGGCCGGGGACGCACCAGCGTCTACCGGGCCGGCGCCACCCTCTCCAGTGCCCTGAATACCGCGGTCCGCACCCGGCGGCTGGCCGACAACCCGGCGCGCTACGCCGTCATGCCCCGCCCCGCCGCTCCCGAGCGGGTCTGCTGGACACCATCGCAGGCTGCGGCTTTCCTGCGGCACAACCACGACGCTTACGGCGACCAGCTGGCGGATGCCTTCGAGGTGCTTCTGGGTACCGGGCTTCGCCGCGGGGAGCTCCTGGGCCTGCACTGGCCCGAGGTGCACCTGACCGAGCAGGTGCTGCTGGTGCGGTGGAACCTCACCGCCGTCGACAACAACCACCTTCACCTCGGGCATCCCAAGACCAAGGCGAGCCGGAACTGGGTCAGCTTGTCTGCTCGGGTCGTCGCCGCGCTGGAGCGGCGTGCTGCGGCCGCGCGGGCAAGTCTGCCGGAGGGTGCCCCGCTCGAAGGGCTCGTGTTCTGCCAGCCGGACGGCGCACCGCTACGCCCGCAACAGCTCCTGGTCACGCTTCGGCGCAGGTCGGCGGAGATCGGTCTCCCCCGGATCGGCGTGCACGATCTGCGGCACACCGCCGCCAGCATCATGATCAGCTCGAAGGTCCCGCTGGCCGTCGTGTCGAAGACGCTGCGGCACTCGACGCTGTCGACCACGGTCAACATCTACGGGCACCTGCTCCCGCACGCCGCCCGTGATGCGGTCACCGCGCTGTGCCAGGCGCTGGACGACGCCTCGCCGCCATCGGCCATCCCCGGCAATGGAGCATCAGCCATTTCGGACGCCGCATAGCTGACCGGGCGTCGCCGTAACCGCGGCCCCTGCCATCACGTCGCCATCACCGTTAACCCGAACGAGAACAGCGGGCCTGTCATTTCTGACAGACCCGCTGCTCACATACGTCGGGACGACAGGATTTGAACCTGCGACCCCTTGACCCCCAGCATCGCTGCACGTCAGCCGGTAGACAGCCCGCGCTGTTCGTTCGCCGAAGGACGACTCAGAGGCGGTGGTGACCGACGCGTGGTCCCTGACAAGTCCCCGAATCTCACCTCCTTCAACCCGCCGATTCCGCCGCGATGACTCATCCCATGCCTCAAGCCCTTGACGCCCCCGTTGTCGCGGCTAGGGGCTACTCCAATGAGCCTTCGCCATCTTCGAACGTGCTGGTCGGAGGGGATGGCGTGACGGTTCTCCGGGGTGCTCGTGCTGGTCGTGGGCGAGAGTCTTCTGTCTTGATCGTCCGTCAGCGGTTGATCTCGAGATTGGTCAGCA
>NZ_JBSHAP010000102.1:27532-33807 GCF_053611565.1 Kitasatospora sp. NPDC054795 | reverse complement strand
CAGTTGCGCTCGCGTCACACACCACGGTCTACCGGATCAGGACCCGCCGCGAAGGTGAATCACACAGATTGATCACGACCGAATACGTGCCCTAGGGGTCCGGCCAAGGTGAGCCCAAAAGCCGCCACGGGATGATCTTGGTGCCTTGAGTCTCGGTTCTGGCTCTACCACCAGGAGCCCGGCTCCGTCCCCAGTTCCGCTGTTCCGCTTCTCTCCCTGTGTCGTCCCCTGGATGATCCCGCGCGGGCGTGTGTGGTGCGTCCGGTAGGGCTGGATGTCGGGGTGGGGTGGGGATGACTTCGATCGAGCGAACCGCGTACCCGCGGTTCAAGCGGCTGATCACCGCGCGTGAGCTGCACGTGTTCTTCACGCCGTCCGAGGAGGAGCGGGCCTGGGCTGAGGAGGTTGCGGACTCCGACGAGCACCAGCTGGCGCTGATGCTGGCGTTGAAGTCGTACCAGCGGATGGGCTGTTTCCCGAAGGCGCACGAGGTGCCGGACCAGGTGGTGGAGTTCGTGCGCCGGGCGGCGGAGCTGCCGGAGCACACCCTGCCGGTGTACGCCTCCGGCCGTACCGCCGAGCGGCACCGCTCGTGGGTGCGGGAGCGGTGCGGGATGCGCTACGACGGGCCCGGGGCCCGGGCGCTGGCCGAGGAGACGATGCGGATCGAGGCGGCGTCGAAGAACAACCCGGCGGACCTGATCAACATCGCGCTGGAGAAGTTGGTGGAGGCCGGGCTGGAGATCCCCCGGTTCTCCACGCTGGACGCGATGGCCTCCACGGTGCGGGCCAGGGTGAACGAGGAGATCCTGGCTGGCGTCCGGGCGCGGATGACCGAGGACGAGCGGGTGCGGTTGCTGGGCCTGGTCGACGTCGTCGGCCTGGACGGGCGGACGCTGTTCAACGCGCTCAAGCACAACCCCGGGCGGGCGACCTGGTCGAACTTCCGGCGGCTGAAGGGCCACCTGGAGTGGGTCGACGGGCTGGGCGACACCGGAAAGTGGCTGGAGGGGGTGGCGTCCGGGAAGGTCGCGGACTTCGCCGGCGAGGCGGAGGCCCAGGACGCGGCGGCGCTCAAGGACTACACCGCCCGCCGGCGGGTCGCCCTGATCGCCTGCCTGGCCGCGAAGGCGCGGATGCGGGCTCGCGACGACCTGACGACGATGTTCTGCAAGCGGATGGCCGGCAAGGCGAAGAAGGCCCGCGAGGAGCTGGAGGAGATCCGGCGCCAGCAGCAGGAGATCGTGGAGACGCTGGTCGCCAACTACCGCATGCTGCTGCAACAGGTCGACGTGGGCGGGCCCGCGCAGAGCGCCCGGGCGAAGGCCGCCGCGCTGACCAAGCGGGCGCTGGACGCGATCGAGGGCCTGGACGAGGAGTCCAGCGCGGCCGAGGCGGTCCGGCAGCTGGAGGGCCGGGTCTCGCCCGCCCTGCTGGCGCTGGCCGAGGGGCTGATGGTGCAGTCCAACGGGCTCACCTCGCTCACCGCGGCGGTGGAGGGGCTCGGCGGGTTCGACGCCCAGTACGCGCAGATCGAGCGGGTCTCCGCGCACCACGGCGACAACTGGGAGGTGCTGCTGCATGGGCACCTGAAGGCGGACCGGCCGGTGATGTTCGACCTGACCGACGTGATCGAGCTGAAGGCCACCAGCGAGGACTCCTCCGTGCTGGACGCCCTCGCCCATGCCAAGGCCCACCGGGCGATGGTCCGCGACTTCATCCCCGACCGCGACGCGGACGGCCGCAAGGTGGACGTCTCCTTCGCCACGCAGAACTGGCAGAAGGCGATCCGTGACCGGCGCCGGCCCGGGCACTTCGTGCGCCGCCACTTCGAGGCGATGGTGTTCTACTACCTCGCCGACGAGCTCCGCACCGGCGACGTCGCTGTGCTCGGCTCGGAGGAGTACGCCGACTGGTCCGAGCAGTTGCTGCCCTGGCCGGCGGTGGAGGCGAGGCTGCCGGAGTACCTGGAGGAGGTCGGCCTGGCCGTGCCGGGCGAGGCCGGGCCGTTCGACGGCCGCGCCCTCGTCGCCCAGCTGCGCGGGCGCCTGAGCGCGGCGGCGGCCGCGGCGGACGGTGAGTACCCGGACAATGACGAGCTGTTCATCGACCCCGACACCGGGGCGCCCAAACTGAAGGCCCGCCGGGCGGAGAAGCCGCGCAAGAGCGCTCTGGTGCTGGAGCAGGCCGTGAAGGAGCGGATGCCCGAGCGCACCCTGCTGGGGATCGTGGCCCGCACCGCGTACTGGATCGAGTGGTGGCGCCGGTTCGGGCCGGCGTCCGGCAACGACCCGAAGCTGAAGGACCCGTTCGGGCGGTACGTGATCACGACGTTCGTGAAGGGCACGAACATGACCTTCGCCGAGGCTGCCCGGCACATCGCCGGCGTCTCCGGCCACGAGCTGTCGGTGGCGGCCCGACGCCACGTCACCACGGCGAAGCTGAACGAGGCGATCGGCGACGTTGTCGACCGGCACGCTCAGCTCGACCTGTCCCGGGCGTGGGGCAACGGCACCACCGCGGCGGCCGACGGCACCCACATGGACACCTACCTCGACAACCTGCTCGCCGAGACGTCCGTGCGCTACGGGGCGGTCGGCGGCATCGCCTACCACCACGTCTCGGACCTGTACATCGCGCTGTTCACGCACTTCGTGCCGTGCGGGGTGTGGGAGGCCGTCTACATCATCGAGGGCCTGCTGAAGAACACCTCCGAGGTCAGGCCCACGACGGTCCACGCCGACACCCAGGGCCAGAGCTACCCGGTCTTCGCGATCGCCCACCTGCTCGGCATCGACCTGATGCCCCGCATCCGCAACTGGAAGGACCTGCTGTTCTTCCGCCCCTCCCGCACCGCCCAGTACGAGCACATCGACGCCCTGTTCGGCGAGCCAGGCCGCAACGTCATCGACTGGCGCCTGATCGAGACCCACTTCCGCGACCTGATGCGGGTGATCGTCTCCATCCGCGAGGGCGCCATCTCCTCCGTCCTGCTGCTGCGGCGCCTGCGCTCCGGCTCCCGCCGAAACGCCACCTACACCGCCTTCCGCGAGGTCGGCAAGGTGATCCGCACCGTCCAGCTACTGCGCTACCTCTCGGACGCGCCGCTGCGGGCACGGGTGACGGCGGCGACCAACAAGGTCGAGGCGTTCAACGGCTTCTCCGACTGGGTGCGCTTCGGGCAGAACGGCACGGTGGCGGCGAACGACCCGGTCGAGCAGGAGAAGGACGTGAAGTTCACCTCCCTGCTGGCCAACCTGGTGATCTTCCACAACACCCTGGACATCGCCGACGTCGTGCGCGAGCTCCAGGCCGAGGGCCAGGCCGTCGACCCGCTCGACCTCGCGGAGGTCTCCCCGTACCTGACCGAGCACATCAAGCGGTTCGGCGAGTACTCCACCCACGAACTCGGCATCACCCCCGACGACTACGACGCCCGCCTGGACGTCGACTTCAGCGCGCTCGGCGACGACGACAAGGCGGCAGCGGCATGAGGAGCGGGGACCGGCTATGCCGTTGAGCGCGATCCATGCCGAGCACGGCACCCTGGACCTCACCGTGGACGGCCTCGGATGCGAGGGCCGCGTCACCTGGGAGCAGATCCACCGGGCGCGCCCGCGCGCACCGCTGACCTGCCCCGAGTGCGAGTGGGGCCTGTGCCCGAAGTACTCACCGATGGGCCTGCGTTACTTCGCCCACGACCCCGACGCTCCCGAGTGCTCGCTGCGGGAGGAGACCGAGGCGCACCGCCAGCTCAAGCGCGACCTCGCCGAGTGCTGCCGCCGGGTACCGGGCTGGATCGCCGAGCTCGAACAGGCCGGGCCCGAGCGTGTCTGGCGGGCCGACGTCCTCGCCACCCAGGCCGCGACCGGCCGCCGGTACGCCTTCGAGGCCCAGCTGTCCACGATCGGCATCGACGGTCCCCGCGGCCTGACCGAGCGCACCGCCCGCATGGCCGAGGCCGGCGTCCCCGCCGCGTGGGTCACCACCGGCACCCGCGCCTGGCTGGGCGCGGTTCCCACCATCGCGGCCGAAGCGCAACCCGGCCCTGACCGGCCCGTACGCGCGGGCCGGTGGACCTTCGGGATCTCCCGCTGGAGCCCCGCCGAGGACAGGACCCCGGTGCAGCTGGCGGAGTTCGTGAGCGCCGTGCTCGCCGGCGACCTCGTCGCGCACCGGGTGATCCGTCCCGCCCGCGACGACTGGTCCACCCGGCCGGGCTGGTCATGGGTCTGGGCGACGCCGAAGGACGTCGCCGAGGAGGCCGCCTACGTCGAGCGCCAGGACCGCGAAGCCCGCGAAGCCGAAGAGGCGCGCCGTGCGGCCGAAGCCGACGAACAGCGGCGCCTGGCCGCGCTGTCCGCTGACTGCGACCGCGTGCCGGGCGGCAGCGGGGGCCAGTCCGGACCGACCCGCAGCCGCCCCAGCGGGAAGTACAAGGACTTCAACGAGTTCGAGATCCTCGCCCGGATCTGGCCCGCCGGCGCGTGGATGCCCCAGGAGTGACCCTCGCCGTCGAACGCCCGAGCCAAGAGTTTCGACCGAAACGCTTGCACGATGACCCGGCCCCGGGGTCAACGGAGCGGTGAGGAGGCCGGTCACGGTTCGAGCCTGGCCGCCCGTACGGCCGCGCTGGGGCTGGCAACCTCCTGGGGCCGCGACCCGGGCGACCCAGGCCCACTGCGTTGTGAGAAACCGGGTGCGGGGCGGCCTCGTAACCCGGAAGAATCGTCGGTTATGCCGCTGCCTGTCCCCGCGTCCGGCGTCCCGGACTCCCAGTACATCCGGCGCATCCAGCGCCACTCGCAGAGCTCACTCGTGGAGCTCATCGCGTCCACGAGCGCCCGTCTCCCGCACCCCCGTGACCTTCGTGAACACGAAGGACTTGGCGTGTACGGGCCCTGGGCCCTTGCTGACGCCACCTGGATCTCCCTCGCTCTCGGCCAGGAAATCAACCGCGCCCCGGCGCAGCCGCGCGACCTGGGGCAGATCCTCGGCTCCTACCTCGCCCTGGACGACCCCTTCTACAAGGAGTCGCCGGAGGAGAAGCTGACGCGCCTGCTCCTGCGGGTGGCCGGCCAACAGTTCACCTGGCAGGTGGACGACTACTCCGAGCTGAGCCGCGCGGTCGCTATCCTCGCCCAGACCAGCACGCCAGAGCCCCTCAAGGTGATCGGCCCGGACTGGGCGCAGGATGTCCTCGGGTGCTCGGTGGCCGACTACGTGGGCCTTGCCCGCTACATCTGGGCGACCGTCACCGGCGTCCCGGACCTCAAGGGTCGCTTCATCCCGGACATGATGCTTGCCCCGACGGACTACTCGACCTTCACCTCTTTGTGGTCCGCCGCCGAGGCGACCGCGGTCGTGGAGCGCCACTTCGTGACCGACGCCGACAGGCTCCGGGCGACCTACCGCCCGGCCTCGGACCCGCTGCTGCGTCGCTACGGCCACAACCCCCTGCGGACGACGCCGTTGGTCGCGGGGTTCGGCGATGGGTACCTGGTCCCGGTGCCGGCCGCGGTCCTGTCCAAGGCGAGCATGCTCGGCCTCTACTACACCGGTGGCGAGGAGAACCTCACGCCGCGCGGCAAGGCGTTCGCCAACGACCTCGGGCCGCTCTTCGAGGCGTATGTCGGGCGCCAGCTGGATCTGCTCGACAACGCGACGGCCTTCCCTGAGATCAAGTGGCAGGGCGACAAGAAGGGGGAGAACGGCAAGTCCGTTGACTGGATCGTCGTCTTCCCCGATCTGGTGCTGCTGGTCGAGGTCAAGTCCGCCCGGCCCAACGCCGACCTTCGCCTCGGCGCGGAGAACTACGCCGAGAAGCTAGCCCGGACGCCCGGCGAGGCGTTCCCCCAGATCGAGAGGACCGATCGGCTCATCTCCGAGGGCAACCCCGCATTCGCGCAGATCCCGCCCCACCTGCCGCGGCGGGGCATGGTGGTCACGATGGAGCCGTTCCACCTGCTCAACACCGCAGAGCTTCGCGCCGGGATCCAGCGCACCCCGAACCCGGTGACGGGCGAGACGATCCCGATCACCACTGCCTCGATCCACGAGCTGGAGCATGCCGTCACCATCACCGACACCAGCCTGTCCAAGCTCTTGCTCGCCGACCCGCCGAACGGCGCCCTGACGCTGCAGCAGCTGTTTACGGGGCACGAGTTCCTGGAGCACAACCCGGTCCTGGAGGAGGGCTGGAAGGCCATCCCCTTCCCCGGCCACCCGCAGTCCTGACGCGGTGCGGCCGGCCCCGGGGGGGGCCCGGGGGCGGG
>NZ_JBSHAP010000102.1:0-27522 GCF_053611565.1 Kitasatospora sp. NPDC054795 | reverse complement strand
CCACCCGCAGCCCTGCGGGGGGGGGGCGGGCCGCGGCCGGCCCGGGGCCGGCCGCACCGCGATCGTCAGCGTAATCACCTGGGCACGCCTGCAGGGGCACCGCGAGCTGGCTGGGGTTCTGGCCAGGGCCGTCGGTCTCGACCAGAGGGCGGATCGTCGCACCATCGCATGTGTCCCGTCTCATTTGATCTTTGCCGGCGGCATGGTGCCTGAACTGGGCTGATGCAACGGGATATGAGATTAGGTGGCCTGGCTGGTCTCACATCCCGTTGTCGGTCAGGTGGGTTGCCGCCGGGAGTCTCAGGTTCCGTTGTCGCTGACCTGACTGGTGGCCTGATCGGCCTGAAGTGCCTCGCGCTCGGCAGCGAAGTCGTCGAGGAGCTGGAACAGGACCTTGATCGCGTGCTTCTCGTCCTCGGGCGGCAAGTTTGAAATGTCGTCCCAGCCATCGGGAAGAGCGATGTGCAGGACCTGGCCGGGCCAGGCGTGACTGCACTCGCAGCCCCGGCGGGTGACGAGCCATTCGCGCCAGCCGGTGAGCCCACGTCCGGAGTGGCGGAGGGCGTGCTGGTCGTAGCCGGTCAGGAAGGCGGTCAGCAGGTGGAAGGAGGTCTTGCCGACGAACATGCCGGGGCGTTGGCCGACGCAGGCGAAGTACTCGCGTTCGCTCATCTCCGAGAGCTGCTTCATGTGTATGCCTTTGGCGGTCTGTGTCATGACTTGTCGTCGGCTTGCTTCACGGCGTTCGCCGTCATCCGTTCCGCCCACTCGCGCTGGGTCACGGCTCGCTCGATGCGGCTGACGATGTCCTTCTTGGACGCCGTGTCCAGCGTCTCCGGGAGTTTGTCGAAGGTGTCGGGAAGGATGTCGAGTAGACCCCAGATCTGCTCGCCGGTCCTGACCGTCAGCAGTTGCTGGCACCTCCACTGCAGCGGCATCTCGGGACGGTGGCTGAGCCGTTGCACGAGTGCGGGGAACAGGTAGTGCGTCGCCTCTGCGGCGAGGTGTTCTTGGAGCCAGTCGACCGGGAGCCGCTGGCTGAAGCCGTGCATGGCAGCCTCCTGGGCCAAGTCCAGGAGCTGGGCGGTGTCGACGGCTCGGACGGTGCGGGGAAGGGTCGGGGTCATGCCCAGATGATGTCAAGAAGTCGACGCAGGGCCGAGGGGCCGGCGGTGACGGAGCCCACCTTCAGCGAGACGGCTCGAGGGCGGAGAGGTTGAGGAGGCGATAGACCGTCGACTGGGAGACCTTGAACTTCTTCGACAGAGTGGGGACGCGGGCGCCGTCGGCGTGTTGCTGGATGAGGTCCTGGATCTGGTGGTCGTTGAGCTTGGGGGGCCGGCCGCCGATGCGGCCTCGGACTCGGGCGGAGGCGAGACCGTCGTTGGTGTTCGCGGCGACGAACTGCGCGTTGAGGTCGGCGAGGGTGGCGAGCATGCCGAAGAGGTCGCGGCCGTCGAGGCTTTCGCTGTCGATCTGCTGCTCGACGACGTGGAGGCGGACGCCGCGGTTGCGGAGGTCGGTGCCCAGGACGACGAGGTTCTGGACGGAGTAGAAGAGCCGGTCGAGGCGTGTGATCTTGAGAGTGTCGCCGGCCCGGAGGCGGGGCAGCAGCAGGTCGCGCTCGGGCCAAGCTGATTTGTGGCCGTTGGCGCGCTCGACGTAGATGTCCTTCTCTGCGACGCCGGCCGTGAGGAGCGTGCTGATCTGGGTGACCGGGCTCTGGCCGATCACGGTGCGGACGTAGCCGACGGTCATCTGGCCGTTGGCGCGCTCGACCACCGGGGAGTCGAGCCGGCGGTTGTTTCGGGTCATCGGGTTCCCGTCGCGGTGGTGTGGTGGTGGCGTTCGGCCTCGATCCAGAGGGCGAGCGGGTCGTTGGAGGCGATCTTGTCGTCCCAGTAGCCGGGGGCGGCGCGGTCGCGGACCTCTTGGACGAAGCGCCGGTAGTCGCCGGTGCGGCCGGTGAACGGCAGGGCCCGAAGGGCGGGGGTCAGGAAGAGGTCGGCCAGCGCGACGATCTCGGGATAGCCGCAGGCCGCGAGGGTGATGCTCTGGCCGTGCCCGGCCCAGGCCGGGTCGCGCAGGACGGCCCGGCGGCGGTCCAGGGCCTGGGTGAAGCGCCGGTTGTCCCACCAGGTGCCGCAGATCCGCAGAGCGTCGTCCATCGCCCGGCCGACGTCCCGCCAGCAGTGTCGGCGGATCAGCCGGTAGTGCCGGCGCTGGGTCTGGATGATGTCCGGCAGGGCCGTGACGGCGAACTGCTGTCCGTGGGCCCCGGTCCAGCGGCCGTGCCGCAGGCAGAGGGTGGTGCCGGGCGGAGTCCAGTGCCGGGCATGGCGGACCCGCTTGGCCGTCAGGCAGAGCGCGCAGACCGGGCGGAGGGACCAGCCTGGGGTAGCGCCGAGGTAAGCCCGAAAGCCGCCAGTACTTGATCTTGAGGCTCGGTCCGATGGCGCCCGTCACCCATTCGGCCGAAGGTCGTTGGTGCTGATACTGACTGATCTCTGGGCCTGGGGCGGGACTTGTGACCTCAATCGAGCGGACCGCGTACCCGCGGTTCAAGCGGCTGATCACCGCGCATGAGCTGCACTTGTTCTTCGCGCCGACGCGGGAGGAGGCTGCGTGGGCCGCTGAGCGGATGGACTCCGACGGGCATCAGCTCGCGTTGCTGTTGGCGCTGAAGTCGTATCAGCGGATGGGCCGGTTCCCGAAGCCGGATGAGTATCCGGAGATGGTGGTCGACTTCGTTCGCCGTACGGTCGAGCTGCCAGAGGGCACGCTCCCGCTGTACGAGCCGGGCCGCACCGCTGAGCGGCAGCGTACGGAGGTGCGCCAGCGCGTGGGGACGAAGTACAAGCAGTCCCAGGCACGGCAGATCGCTGAGGCGGCGATCCGCAAGGAGGCCGCCTCGAAGAACCGCCCCGCCGACCTGATCAATATCGCGCTGGAGAAGGTGGTGGCGGCCGGGCTGGAACTGCCGGCGTTCTCCACCCTCGACACGATGACCTCCACGATCCGCACCGAGGTGAACACCTCGATCTGCTGCGGCATCCACGACCGGATGAGCCTCGCCGAGCAGGCGGGGATGCTGCGGCTGCTGGAAGAGCGTGACAGTGACGGCACGACGCAGTTCAACCGGTTGAAGCAGACCGCCCAAGGTCCGACCTGGTCGCACTTCAAACGCCTGTTCACGCACCTGGAGTGGCTGGACAAGTTCGGCGACACTGCGGTGTGGGTGGACGGCGTCGCCTCGCCGAAGGTCACCGACTTCGCCGGGGAAGCGGATGCGGCGGACGCCTCCGAACTGCGGGACTACGCGGCCGTCAGGCGGATCGCGCTGCTGGCCTGCCTCGCTCACAAGGCGCGGATGCGGGTACGGGACGATCTGGCGACCATGTTCTGCAAGCGGGTCGCCATGAAGATCAAGAAGGCCAAGGAGGAGCTGGAGGAGATCCGGCTCGCCGAACGGGAGATCGCCGAGGCTCTGATCGGGAACTACCGCACCGTGCTCAAGAACCTTGATGACGGTGGCCCGGCCCAGGAGGCGTTGGCGAAGGCCGAGGCGATGACCGCCGAGGCCGTGAAGGCTCTGGACGGGCTGGACGAGGCGGCGCCGGTGGAGGAGGTCGCCCGGCGCCTGGGCGGGGAGGTCTCTCCGGCCGTGCTCGCTCTGGCGAAGGCCCAGCTGGTGCAGGCCGGTGGCCTGGGTGCGGTCACCAAGGCGGTCGAGAGCTTCGGCGGGTTCGCGGGGCAGTACGAGCAGATCGAGAAGGTCTCCGCGCATCACGGCAACTTCTGGGAGGTGCTGTTGTACGGGCAGCTCGGCCGGGACCGGTCGGTGATGTTCGACCTGGCGGAGAAGCTGGAGTTCACCGCGACGTCCGAGGACGGGCGGGTGCTGGCTGCGCTCGCGCACGCGATGCGCAACGAGAGCGCCCGCGGCGAGTACATCACCGCACTCGGCGAGGACGGCAAGAGGGTCGACATCTCCTTCGCCACACAGAACTGGCGCAAGGCCGTGCTCGACAAGACGCAGCCGGGCCGCTTCGCCCGCAAGCACTTCGAGGCGATGGTCTTCACCCACCTCGCCGAGGAGCTGCGCACCGGGGACGTCGCGGTGGTCGGCTCGGAGGAGTACGCCGACTGGTCCGAGCAGCTACTCGTGTGGGAGGACATCCAGGAGAAGCTGGCCGACTACCTGGCGGAGGTCGGGCTGTGCGAGGAGGGCGAGGCCGGCGCCTTCGACGCGGCGTCCTTCCGCCGGCAGCTGGAGGACAAGCTGTGCGGCGCCGCCGCGGCGGCGGATGCCGGGTATCCGGACAACGAGGGCCTGGTCATCGACCCCGAGACCGGCATCCCGTCACTGAAGCCGCACCGTTCCGAGGGGCAACGGCCCTCGGCGAAGCGCCTGGAGCAGGAGGTCAAGGCCCGGATGCCGGAGCGCACGCTGATGGGGATCGTGGCCCGCACCGCGTACTGGGTGGAGTGGTGGCGCCGCTTCGGGCCGCCCTCCGGCAACGACCCGAAGCTGAAGGACCCGTTCGGCCGGTACGTGCTGACCACCTTCGTGAAGGGCACCAACATGGGCCCGTACGAGGCGGCGAAGCACATCCCCGGGGTGTCTGGGCACGAGCTGTCGTACGTTGCCAACCGGCACTTCTCCATCGCGCTGCTGAACGAGGCCGTCGCCGACCTGGTCAACGCGCATGCCCGCCTCGACATCTCCCAGGCGTGGGGCGACGGCACCGCCGTAGCGGCGGACGGCACCCACATGGACACCTACCTCAACAACCTGCTCGCCGAGACGAGCGTGCGCTACGGCAAGGCAGGCGGGATCACTTACCATCACATCTCGGACACCTACATCGCGCTGTTCACGCACTTCATCCCGTGCGGGGTGTGGGAGGCCGTCTACATCATCGAGGGCCTTCTGAAGAACACCTCCGAGGTCAAGCCGACCACCGTGCACGCCGACACCCAGGGCCAGAGCGTTCCCGTTTTCGCCCTGGCGCACCTGCTGGGCTTCGATCTGATGCCCAGGATCAGGAACTGGAAGGGCCTGACCTTCTACCGCCCGTCCAAGCAGAGCGAGTACGTCCACATCGACTCCCTGTTCGGGGAGGCGGGCAAGAACGCCATCGACTGGGATCTGATCGAGTCCCAGTTCCGGCACCTGATGCGGGTCGCTGTCTCCGTGCGTGAGGGTGCCATCTCCTCGTCGACGCTGCTGAAGCGGCTGCGGTCGGGCTCGCACAAGAACTCCACCTACACCGCGTTCCGCGAGGTCGGCCGTGTGATCCGCACGGTGCAGTTGCTGCGCTACCTCTCGGACGCGACGCTTCGCCGGCGGGTGACCGCGGCGACGAACAAGGTGGAGTCGTTCAACCGGTTCTCCCAGTGGGTCGGCTTCGGTAACCAGGGCGTCCTCGCCGACAACGACCCCGTCGAGCAGGAGAAGGCGATGAAGTTCAACGCCCTGCTCACGAATGCGGTGATCTTCCACAACGCCCTGGACATCGCGGAAATCATCCGCCAGCTCCTGGAGGAGGGCTGGGAGATCGACCCGGAAGACCTGGCGCACATCTCGCCGTACCTGACCGAGCACATCAAACGGTTCGGCGAGTACTCCACCCACGAACTCGGCATCCAGCCCGAGGCGTACGACCCGAAGCTCGACGTCGACTTCACCCAGCTCCACGATCAGGACCTGCGGGCCGAGGGCTTCGGCACAGCGGCCTGATTCAGGTGAAGTCGGGCGGCAACTCGGGGTGCTGGCCAGAACAGTGTCACCAGCCGCAAACAGCGGTGATCAGTGCTCGGGCCTGGCGGGTTGGGCAGTTCCGGCGCTCGACGGGTCATACCCAGGTCTGACGCTGCAGTTCAGATCTTGGTCCGACGCCCAGCAGGGGCGGCGAAGGCATCGTCAACAGTATGAAGAACACGACGACATCCATGGCTACCCCGGCCGCAACGATCGGCGCCCGACTGCGTGGCGCGCTGCCTGTGGAGCGACTGGAGGGCACAGGCTTCCCCGGACGCTGGGTGGGCGGCACCGCCATGGTGCTCGGACCACTCCTGATGCTGGCCGGCGCGTTGCTGCGGGTCCGCTTTCACTTCTTCTACCCCGATCAGCTCGCCGCGTACGAGCAGCACCCCACCCTGATGGCCACCGCGTACGGCCTCTTTGCCGCAGGCAGCCTGCTGCTCTGGCCCGCGGTGGCGGTGGTGGCCGCACGGATCGGGGTCCGGAGCGCCAGCTGGAGCCTGTGGGGCGGGGGCCTGGCGATGTTCGGGCTGTTCGCCCGCGCTTTCCATGCAGGAGTGGACCACCTGGCCTTTCAACTGGTGCGCTCCCAAGGAGTCGACGCTGCCACCGAGGCGGTCTCCGACGGCTACAGCGCCTTCCACGTCTTCGCCGCGCTGAACCTCGCCATCCTCGCGGGGTGGCTCATCCTGGCCCTCGGGGCCTGGCGCACCCGGGTGCTCGGCCCGGTCCGTGCCACCGCACTCGGCCTCATGGCGGCACTGCCTCTCGGAGTACTCAAAGGGACCACGCCGCTGTCCCTGGTGGCCTTGGCCGGACTGTGCGTCGGGCTGGTGCCGTTGGGCCTGGCGCTGCTGCGTGAAGGGCCCCGTCCTAGCGGCAAGGCGGTGCTGTGCTGGGTGCCGCTGACCCTGGTGGTGCTCGGGCTGATGGTGCTGCTCGGACAGGCCGGCTGAGTGCACCCGTACAGGTACGGTCGAGCCATGAAGCTCAAGGGGCAGCGTCATCTCTACGCCCTCGACCTCGGCGCGGCCCTGGCTCTGACAGCCATGTACGTCGGCTTCGCCCGGTTGACCGCCGACGACGGCCAGCCCGCCTACACAGGTCCTACCTGGCTTGGCTTTCTGATCGCCGCCGCGGTCGGCCTGCCGATCGCCGTACGCCGCCGTTGGCCGCTCCCGGTCCTGGGGATCGTGCTCGCTGCTCTGGCCGCGGCGTCGCTTCTCGACATCCCTCGCGAGCCGTACATCGCCGCCGGTCTGGCGGCATACCTCGTCGGGCTGGCCGAGCCCGTCCGCCGGTCCGTGCCCGCGCTCGCAGTGACGCTGCCGGTGGCGTGTGGCACTGTCTACCTCTGCCAGGCGGTGGTCACTCCCGCTGAGGACGGGCAGGGTGCCGTAGGCGTGGCCGCGCTGGTACTGGTGGTGATCGGCGGGGCCTGGGGCGCGGGATTCGCCGTGCGTGGTCGGCGGGTCGAGGCCGGGCGGGAAGAGCAGCGCCGGGCGGAGCGCGCGCTGGACGAGGAGCGCCTGCGGATCGCCCGAGAGCTGCACGACATCGTCTCGCATAACCTCAGCCTGATCGCCGTCAAGGCGGGTATTGCCGGGCATGTGGCGGAGGCCGACCCGCAGGAGGCGCGGGCCGCGCTCAAGGTCATCGAGGAGACAAGCCGTTCCGCACTGGCCGAGATGCGGCGCACGCTCGGCGTGCTGCGCACCGAAGGTGCACCCCTGGGACCTGTGCCGGACCTCGACCGCCTCGGCTCGCTCGCTGCGGAGACGAACCGGGCAGGGGTCGACGTCGACTTGACGGTGCGCGGCACGCAGAGCCTGGCCGAGGGGACACAGCTGACCATCTACCGGATCGTCCAGGAGGCCCTCACCAACGCTGTCCGGCACGCTGCCCCCACCCGCTGCCGGGTCACGGTCGAGGCGGACACGTGCGAGATCCGCATCGATATCGAGGATGAGGGACCACCGCCCGGATGCCCACCGGCCAACCGTCCACTGCCAGGTGGACACGGTCTCCTGGGGATGCGGGAGAGGGCGATGATGTACGGCGGCAGCTTCGAGGCGGGGCCCCGGCAGGAGGGCGGCTTCGCGGTGTCGGTCCGGCTGCCCGCCGAAGGGAAGCAACAAGCATGATTGACGAGCCACAGGTCCGGGTGCTGATCGCCGACGACCAGGCAATGGTGCGCGGCAGCTTCCGCATCCTTGTCGACCACACGCCCGGCATGACCGCCGCGGGTGAGGCCGCAGACGGCATAGAGGCCGTCGAACTCGCCCGCCGCGAACGACCAGACGTCGTGCTGATGGACGTACGCATGCCAAAGCTGGACGGCATCGAGGCGACCGGGCAGATCTGCTCGGACCCGGCCCTGTCCGGCGTCCGCGTCCTCATCCTCACCACCTTCGACTTGGACGAGTACGTCTACGCCGCCCTGCGCGCCGGCGCCGCGGGCTTTCTGCTGAAGGACACCCCGCCGACCGAGGTCCTCACCGCCATCGGCGTGGTCGCCGCAGGCGAGGCACTGCTCGCTCCCTCTGTGACCCGCCGCCTGATCGGGGAGTTCGCCCGCCGCCCAGAGCCGACCCGACCGCCGAGCCGATCGCTGGACGCGATCACCAACCGTGAGCTGGAGGTACTCGGCCTGATCGCCCGCGGCCTGTCCAACACAGAGATCACCCAACACCTCCACCTGAGCCTGGCTACGGTCAAAACCCACATCGGTCGCCTCCTCGCCAAACTGCATGCACGCGACCGCGCCCAGCTTGTGATCGTCGCCTACGAGACCGGGCTCGTAGGCGACCGTCGGCGTGGGGTGTGACTGTGATGGCGTGATTGTTCGGCGGCACTTGGCGTCGTCGGTGGTGCCGAGGCGGAGCTCGGACGCCGGAGGTCCCGGGGCGCCTGTCGTCATTCGATCGTTTGCCGACAGCACGGCGACGCGTCCAATGAACCCGTGCCATCCGGGGGTTCATGGCGGCGCGAATCCAATCGGATCCGATGGTGATTGCTGACAGGGTTTGACGACAGATAGGGTCCGATCCTCCGTACGGAAGGGGCCCCCGAGTGGCGAACCTGGTCTACAAGCGGGTCTCGACCGACCAGCAGTCCACCGCCCGGCAGAACCTCGTCCTTCACGAGGCTGGCATCGAGGACCCGGTCGTCTTCGAGGAGGACCCGGGCACCTCCAGCCGCCTCCACCCGCTCCAGCGCCCGAAGTTCCGCGCGCTCCTCGACTACGCGCGGCCGGGCGACACCGTGCACATCTCCGAGATGTTCCGCCTCGTCCGTGGCACTGGGCACATCCTCGACGTGCTCGACGTCCTCCACCGCGACCAGGTCGCCCTGCGCATCCACGACGGCGCGTTCTCCGCGATGGACCTCACCGCCCGACACCCGCGCACCGGCGAGCTGCTTTCCACCGTGAAGTTCATGGTGCAGACCCTCGCCGCCGCCGGCGAGCTCCAGCGCGACCTCCAGAGGGAGCTCACCTACGACGGACTGCGCGCCGCCGAAGCTAAGGGCAGCAAGGGCGGCCGCCGCCCCGCCGTGGCGGCCGACAAGACCGCCGACGTACGCGCCGTCTACCTGGAGGGCCGCTCGATCGCGGCCCTCGCCCGCGACCACGGCGTCAGCCGCGGCGCCATCCGCACGGCTGTCGCCGACCTCATGCCCGACCACATCGCCATCGAGGAGGACGCCCCCGCCCCGGAGCTGCCGGTTGCCCTCGACATGCCGGGCAAGGTCGCCGACTTCCTCCGCGCCGGCGAGCTGGAGCCCGTCGAGCGGGCCGCGCTCGACCAGGGGGTGACCGTACGGCGCGGCCAGGGTTACACCCTGCGCGTCACCGCCGTCCCGGCCGTGCACCACCGACTCCTCGCCCGCTGCCAGCCGCTCGACGGCGGCCCGGGCGCTCCGGCGGTCCCGGCCCAGCGCAAAGCCCGCCGCGAGTACGAGAACCGCGTCAGCACCCTCACGCCGAGACCATGATCGTTCTCACCGGGATTTCCTGTACCCCGACTATTCACACCCGGAGTACGAGAGCCGCGTCAACGCACTCCCGGCTGCCAGCCTGCATTGAGCGGGCCGAGCACCACGCCCGCCAAGATCAACAAATGGCGGCTTTTGGGCTTACCTCGGCGCTACCCCAGCCTGGGTGGAGCCGGTCGCGGCAGGCCGGCGGCAGCAGCGCGGTGAAGTCCGCGGTGGCCAGGTCGGGCAGCGCGAGCAGGAGCCGGACCAGCGGCTGGCCTGCGGCCTGGGCGAGCGCGGTGGGCAGCGCGATCTGGTCGGTGCGGAACGGTCGCGGGCCGGTGAGCTGGTCGTGCAGCTCGTCTGGGAAGAGCCTGTTCACCAGTGCCAGGCGCTCGATGTAGGAGTCCTTGCTCTCGTGGTGGAGCGGGGCGACGGTCCGAGGCAGGGGCCGCAGCCGAGACGGGGGCAGGAACGCTGTCACGCCGCATCGTCCTCAGAGTCCGCGGCTCCCGGAGTGGGCGGCTCGGACTGGGTGTTGTGGTCGACGGGGATGCTGTCCAGCAGACGGCGCGTCACCTGCTCGCTGCCGTCGGCGATCGCGCTGATCGCTGCCGCGCGAAGCAGGTGGGACAGGCTGCTGATGCTGCCGCCGGTGCGGGTGTGCAGGTATCGGGCCAGCCGTGCCAGCGATCCTGGTTCGTGTCGGTGAAGCCGCAGGGCCTGTTCCATCGTGGCGACCATCGCGCGCCATTCGGCCTGGTAGGCGAAGTTGCCGGTGTGCTGGAGCACGCAACGGGCGGCGATCTGCTTTCCTCGGACCCCGGTGAACAGGCCCTCGCGCTCGACGTTGATTCCGGCGTAGACGAACGTGGCGGGGATGTGCTCGGCGAAGTACTTCAGGTGGTCGGACAGGTCCTTGCCGGTGGACGTGGCCATGTTGATGTTGTGGATCTCGTCGACCAGGACCAGGTCGCACTTCGCGTCGATCAGGATCTCGCAGACCGCGTCGGCGATGTCCATCTCGTTGTGGCGGGACTTCAGCGGCAGGTCCAGGAAGTGCGCGAAGCGGGTCGCGAGCTTGCGCGGGGAGCCGTTGGGCGGGGCGGAGATGTAGACGACCGGGATGCGCTCGTTACCGGGATAGCGCTGGCGGACACGCAGTTCGTGCGCGCGGCCGAGCTGCTTGATCGCGGTGGACTTGCCCGTGGCCCAGGGGCCGGAGACGATCAGGCCGCGCCGGGCACTGATCTCCCGCCGGTTCAGCAGGGTCAGCAGCCGGCCCTGGTGCAGCACCTCGCGGATCGTGGGGGTCTCCACGATGATCAGCTCGGAGTGGTAGGTCACCCTGGCCTCGTCGTACTGGTCCCGCTCGCGCGGCGCCAGGGCGAGCCAGTCGTCGTCGGGCAGCAGCGTGAAGGTCAGCGGGTCCTCCTGGACGAAGCGGCGCCAGCCCTCCAGGGTCGTGGTGGGGTCGCGCCGGTCGTCCGGCATCTGGAAGTTCGCGTCGGTTACCACCACTTCTTTGCCTCCCTGCGTGCGTCGAAGATCTTGAGCGGAACGATGTCGGCGAGTGCCTCCTCCTCGTCGTCCAGCGGTGCAGCGGCGGGACGGTCGGGAGGATCTGGTAGAGCGGGCGGTGCGGGGCGGGGCCAGGCGGGTTCGCCGGTCGCCTCGGTCCGGGCTGCGACCTTCGCGCTGCGGTCGCGGCGGCGGGGCCTGCGCGGGGACGGGATCTCGGGCGGTCCCTGCCCGGCGCGTTCGAGCAGGTCACGGGTGGCTGCGGCGAGCGCGTCCTCGGTGACGGACAGGCCCTGGTCGCGCAGGTCGCGGACACTGTGGTCCCAGGCGAGTTCGCCGAACGGGGTGGCGGTCTTGCCCAACAGCCGCCATGGAACCGTGATCCATCGTCTGGTAGCAGCTTAGGCAATGTTCGATGGCGCACGGAGGAACGCTGTCGCAGGACACCGTTCACGGCCGGGAGTGCCGAGCCTTGGCAAGCAGGCCCTGGCTGTCAGGGGAAGTCCGGACACTCCGCGACGAAGCCCTCAGAGACGGGCTGCCACGCGCCGTGGTTCTCACGCGCGCTCAGCCGGTTCGCCTCCTCGGTGGTCTCGATCAACTGGGCAGTCGTCAATGGGACGGCGGCCACGAATACCCGCCCGAGGTGGCGGCAGAGCTGCACCGGCCGGAGCTCCTCCGAGTACGGCTCATCGGCGACCGCGAACAGATCGGGCAGGTGCCAGCCCAGCGGACCGGCCACGGCACAGAGCTGGTACCGCCGGTGCGGACTCGGCTCCGATCGCGAAACCATCCCGAACAGCGTGCTGAGGGACAGCCCCATGAACGGCAGCTCGCGAATGCCGAAGCCGCGATTGCGGATCAACCCGTTGAGCACCGCGGCGAAACCGGTCTCGGCGGGGCGGTGGTACGGCGAAGTCGGCTGTACGAAGGGCTCCTGGACGGCGGCGCGCGGCAGTGACCGGACGAAGCCCTCCAACGAGGCCAGTTGCAGGTGGTCGCAGTGGCTGACGCGGTACGCGAACTGCCTCATGACCTTGGCGTCGCGCTCCGGGGGAAGCAGTTTCGCGGGCACCGGGTGGCCCGCGACGACGAGCAGGTCGGCGACCGGCAGGTCAAGCTCGGCGGCGAGTTCGGCGAGTCGCTGCGGGGCGGTGTCAGACCCGCTCGCGGCGAGCTTGCTGAGGATGTCGGCCCGTTCCATACGAGGACGGTAGCGGGTGGGCGCCAGGACACCGGTCTCGCCGATGGCGAAGCACCGGCCAACTGCGACCTGCGGGGGTGCAGGACGCGTTCCTCGATGCCTGACCGTAAGGCATGATCACGACCATGACGGAACCGAGGCTGGCTCAGCTGTCACGGCTGTGGGATGGGTTCATGAGCTTGTCGTTTCCCCCAGGGTTCTACCGCCGAGAGCCCGACGGTGAATGCATGGTGACGATGGATACGACCCTCGGAGGGTGCGTCTCTTCGGCCATGAACGGTCCACTGGGGGGCTGGCGCCGCGAGGTCCTGCAGGAACGTACTGCGGTCCTTGAGAAGATCCTCCCGTCCATCGGCGATGACGAGTACGCGGCCAAGTACTTCGCTCACCTGCATGAGACGGCCGTGCTGGCAGCCGAGATCGACAATGCTCGACGCGAGTAATAGCTGTCGGATCCGTCAGGCGAGACCAGCTTCACCCATCATGATCCCGTCTGCTGCCCAGGCTCCTCGCCCGGCGGGATGAAGGTGTCGGCACTGTCGGCGTCCTCGACATGGCCATACGCGTCGACCGTGATAGCCGTTGCCCGCCCGTTCGACGTGATCAGCCACGCGAGGACCTGCTCTGTCAGCGGGGTTCCGTCGGGGCCCTGGTCCGTCCAGTGAGCCCGCCATCCTCCGCCGGGCACCGCGGCAACGACCTGGTCAGCCGGCTCCAGATGGGAGAAGTCCTCATAGTCCGTCACCGCACGAAGGGCTCCTCGCTTCCGGTCAACCACCAGCGCCGCCCCGGTCGCCTGGTCCCACCCCTCCACACGCACCATGCGACCGATCTCCGTCTCGGTGCCGTTGAAGATTGCGATCCAGCCGGTCTGATTGAAGTAACGGAGATCCATCGCCCCATCATCTCGAACGGCGAAGGGCACCCGTCAGGACCCCGGCTTGCACTGCACGTTCATCCGTATCTGGCCCGTACGAGTGCGGGTCTGCCGACAAACAGAGGCGGGATGAACCTTGATCGCCGACAAGACCGAGTGAGACGAAGCGGGCTGGACGACAACATCGGCTGAGACCCCCATCTTCACGCTCGACCCTTGCGGCAATCAGACCCGAGACCCAGCTCGGTCCGGGCAATGGGAACTGAGACAGCGACAACGAAGCGTGCGACGGGACAGCATGTAGCCGTGTGTCACGACTGTGACGCTGAGCTACTCGCAGAAATGGTCAGTTGTGCGAGTTCTGCGAGGCCCCCGGAGTGCGTCCGGTTTGTCCGGATATTCGTTCGCAGAACATCTCTCAGAACTCCGGTGTTCTGAGAGGCACTTCTGAGAGACTTCCGCCATGGATCTGACATCCGATCAGGCAGCAGATGCGGTAGAACGCAACGATTGTCCGAAGTGCGAGGCTCCGGCGGGCAGTCCGTGCCGGACGCTCGGCGGGAAGACCGCCGCGAAGTACCACACCGCCCGCTTCGCGCTCGTGCCCAAGCTCCGGGAGGAGCTGGAGGTCCCGGTGCCCGCCGACCGGGGGCCGGGACGGCCGTGGGTCGAGCGCCCGCCGCTGCCCGCCCGGCCCACCGAGACGGCGCCGGCGCCGATCCGGATCGGGTACGCCCGCTGCTCGACCGTGGACCAGGAGATCGCCAGCCAGCTCGTCGCCCTGGAGAAGGCCGGCTGCACGAAGGTGTTCCAGGAGAAGATCTCCACCCGGGTCCACCGCCGTCCCGAGATGGAGGCAGCCCTCGCGCTGGCCAACGCCATCAAGGAGGCCGCCCCCGACCAGCCGGTGATCCTCGCCGTCCACGAGATGAAGCGCCTGGCCCGCAACGCGGCCGAGCTGATGCAGCTGTCCTCCGACCTGGAGGACGCCGGCATCTCGCTGGAGCTGCTGACCGGCCCGCTCACCGGGATCTACGACCCCACCGGGATGGGCGCGATGTTCTTCGCCGTCCTGGCCGTCGCCGCCCAGCTCGACCGCAACTACATCCGGGAGAAGACCCTGGAGGGCCAGCAGACCGCCGCCGCCAAGGGCAACCACGGCGGCCGGCCGAAGGTCATCGACGACGACTCCCTGACCTTCGCCCTGGCCCTCAAGGCCCGGGGCGTCCCCGTCCCGGAGATTGCCGGCAAGCTCACCATCAAGGACGGCAAGAACGCCGGGAAGCACCCGTCCGTGGCCTCGGTGTACCGGGCGCTCGCCGAGGCTGAGGAAGCCGCTGTGGCCCGGGCCGACGACGACCTGCCCCGGCGGCCCGCGCCCGTATGGCTCCACCAGCCGGGCGACCCGCTCACCGCCGAGGACCTGGAGCTGCGCGAGCGCCTGGTCGCCCAGCGCGAAGCCCTGACCACCGCCGACCGCGAGGAGGTCGCTCCGTGATCCCCAGCCCGCACCGGCTGAAGGGCGGCGCGCCGCTGCTCGGCGCCGAGGAACCCGGACGGCCCGGCCCCTTCGGCACCTGGACCGACGACCCGAAGGCGACCGGCGCCGACGTCGAGGACACCAGCCCCGCCGGCCGGGAGGAGACGCAGTGAGCGAGCAGTGGACCAACCCGGCGTACGTCCCGGCCTACGAGATGCTGCTGGAACTGGAGAAGCGCCTCGACGCCCTGCGGCACGTCGGGCACGCCGGCGGGGTCGACCCGCGCGGGACCACCGCCCTGCACGCCGTCCGGCTCGCGGCGGCCATCCTCCAGCCCGTCGTCCCGGGAACCGAAGCACCGCCGTTCCCCGACGACACCGCCCGGCTGTTGCAGCTGATCGCCAACTGGCGCGACGCCGCTCTCGACCTCGGCGAGTTCGCCCCCGTCGGCCCCGTCCTGCGGGTCATCCCCGGCGGGCGGGGGAACTGACCCGGGTCAGGGGCGCTCCATGCTTCGAGCGGCACGGCACCCCTGAACTGTTGCTACTGTCCCGGGCCATGACCGAATGGATAGCCGCTGTGGCGGCCGTCGTCGCCGTAGCCGTGGCCGTCTTTGCCTGGCGGGCCGCAGAACGCTCGGCGGTCGCCGCCGAAGGCGTCACCCGAATCGAACGTGACCGCTGGCACCGTGAGCTGACCCCGGACCTCGATCTCCAGCTCAGCCAGCACCATGGGAACTACTGGACTCTCAACCTCGAACTCGCCGGCCCCGAGAACCTGGAGGCCCTCGACAGCCTCACCATCGAGGTCCTGGACGAGAAGGGCGTCGCCCACCTGCCCAACGCGGCGGCCGGCATCACCGAAGACGAACTCCGTACGGTGATCTGGGGGCCGCTACGTCTGCGCCCTGGTGTCGACGGCGTCACCGGCCCCGGCCGCACCACCACCATCGACGGCCTTGAACTGGGCCAGCGCGCCGTCCGCGCACTGGAGGTCAGCCTCCAACCGAGCTGGTACGACGGCCCCATCGACACCTGGGCCCGCCGCTACCTGGACCACCCACTGCGCCTACGCATCGTCTGCAACAAGGCCGACCACCGGTGGATCCTGATCCGGGAACTGCCCGTTCCGCAGAACTAACCCTCCGGGACGCAGCCGGGCCGGGGCGCCAGGGTGGGGCGGCCCCGGCAGCGGCTCAGTCAAGATCATCCCGTGGCGGCTTTTGGGCTCACCTTGGCTGGACCCCCTCTACCTCGGCGCAGCCGCCGGCTGAGACGTATCAAGGCCTCGAAGGTGGCCACCCGGTTGAAACCCGCTGTCCCGGTTGGTTGCCGATGTCCCCTGTGCGGCGGTCTGGCGGCGACCGTACGGGTTGTCACTGGGGTCCGCTTGGGTGGTCGGCATGACCGTCAACGATGTCGCCCCGTGCGGCGGCTGCGGGTCCGGGGTCAGGTCGAGATGACGGTGTAGGGCCGCATCATCTCGTTGTCCTCGTGGTCGAGCATGTGGCAGTGCCACACGTACCGGCCCGCTTGGCCGAAGGTCATCTTGATGCGGGTGACGGCGCGCGGATATGCGACCACCGTGTCCTTGAAGCCGTTCTCCCAGGGCTCTGGCGGCCTGGCGTCGTGTCCGGCCTCCTGCCGGTCGACGACCTGGAACTGGACCTCGTGGACGTGGATCGGGTGGGCGTCCTTCGTGGAGTTGTGGATTTCCCAGATCTCGGTCGTTCCCAGTGCCGGGTTCTCCGTGACGGGGTCGCCCCAGCCCATGGGAACCGGGTTTCCGCGGTCGTTCAGGGTACCGAGCATCACCGCACGGGGACCGGTGTTCGGCAGGACCGTGGAGTTCTCCTCGACCAGGGCGAGGCGTCGTGTGCGGGTCGCCGGGCCCAGGGGCCTGAGCGGGGGGAGGGTGAGGTGCTCGGGGGGCACGGTCGTGTCGGGCGCGGTGAGGGGGCGCACCGTGAACTTCATGACCTGTCCGGTGGTCGAGGGATCGGCTGGGGGGAAGTCTGTGCCCGCCGTGCCGCCGCCGAACGCCGTGTCGGGGCCCTCGTTGATGAGGTAGAGCTCGGTGCCGACCGGAACCGACGTGAAGTCGACGACGACGTCGGCACGTTCTGCCGGGGCGGTGAGCAGTTGGTCACGCTGCACCGGTGCGGGCAGGAACCCGCCCTCCGAACCGATCTGCCAGAAGGGCAGCGCCGAGGGCGCAGGCCGCGTGGCGAGCGGGTCGGTGACGATCTTCAGGATCAGGAAGCGTGCGTTGCAGCCGTTGAGGAACCGGAGGCGGTAGCGGCGCGGCTCGACCGGGAGAGCGGGCCAGGTGGAGCCGTTCGTCACCATCGTGTTGCCCAGGAACTCCGGAACCCAGATCGGTGAGATGTCACTGCCCGGGACGTACGGTCCGTCGAATCCGTCGAAGAACGCGCGGGTCGACGGGTGGAAGAGGCTGCCGTCACTGTTGAACGACCGGTCCTGGATGACGACGGGGATCTCGTAGTAGCGCTTTCCCGCCGGGTCGCCGAGCGCTGGAGCCGGTTCCGGGAGCACGCCCTGCGGAAGGTCGGCGGGGCCGCCGCGCAGGATGTAGAAGCCCGCCAGCCCGGCGTAGACGTTCAACCGGGTGATTCCCAGCGCGTGGTCGTGGAACCAGAAGGTGGAGGCCCGGTCGCGGTTGGCGTACTGGAAGACCGCGCTGCCCGGGCTCCAGAGCGAGCCGAACCTCCCCTCGAACTTCTCCTTGAACTCCTCGTAGAAGGACCCCACGCGCGCGTATTCCCTGGGGATGTCGGATGCCCGGGGCAGGTACCACGCCTCGGGGTAGCCGTCGCTCTCCTCGGTGTTGTGCCCGCCGTGAAGGTGGGTCACGAGGGGAACGGGGCCCGTGTAGGGGCCGGGCGTCGAGGTGAAGGTCGGTCGCGAATCACGCCCGGCGATTCCGCCCGGTGGGTTGGCCCAGTGCAGGGTGGGGTCCACGGGCAGTAGGTGCGGCAGGTGGTGCCCGCGGTGGTCGACCAGTTGGTTGACCCACTCGACCTTCACGGCCCGGTCGAAGTCGGCCTCGATGGTGAAGGCCGGGTAGTGGAACGTGCTCGGATGCCGTGTCGAGCCGTATCCCCACACGGTTGTGGCCGGTGATCCGGGGGGAAGGATCTGCTGCCGGAACTGCCGGACACCGATCGTGTAGCGATCGAGGCGCCTTGCCCTGTCCCGGGTGGCCCATGGCATGACCGGGGGGATCGTGAGCTCGGTGACGTACTTGTCGATGGTCGTCGGGTCCAGGGTGCCCGCCCGCACTGCCGCCTCGGCGCGCGGGGAGGAGAGCCCGGCCGGGAGGAGGAAGGTTCCGCCCGCGATCGCGGCCTTCAGGAGGTGCCGTCTTGTGGCCATCCGGTTCCTTCGGGAGACGTGCCGGCATCGAGTGTGGTCCATGACGCCACCGGCCGTGTTTCTCACCGTGGTTCACGAGTGTGGAAGCCCCTGGACCCCGCAGGCGCCGACCCGACTCCGTGTGTCGTGTCGGCCCACGCCCGAGGGACAGTTCCAGGCAACGACGAAGCGCACTCCCGTGCGAGGTCCGGACCACTCGGTCGGCCTGTGCTGACACCCGGTGGGCGCAAGCGGAGAAGCGGGCCGGCCCTCGGGGTGGGGCTGGGTGAGCACATCCTGCCGTTGCCTGCTTGGCGCAGTGCGATCTGTGGTTCCCGGCGATGGACACCTCGCTCGGCTACGGCCAGTCGGGCCGCCCGCCGGTGGTGGTCATCGTGTCCGGATACTCGCGAGTGATCACCGCCCGGATACTGCCCTCCAAGCCTCGTGCTTCACACTGCGCCTCCCTGGGCTGACAGGGCCCTGGCCAAGGTCTCCGCGCGTGTTCAGCCAGTGGTGGGCTGGTCGGGGAGTTCGGTGCGCAGGGTGAGGCCGCCGTCGGGGTTGGGGGTCGCGGTGAGGGTGCCGTGGTGGGTGTGGGTGATGGTTCGTACGACGGCCAGGCCGAGGCCGGAGCCGTGGCGGTGGGGGGTGGTGCCGCGACGGAACGGCAGGAACAACTCGTCCAGGTCGTCGGCCGGCACGAGCGGGCCGGTGTTGCGCACCTCGATGGTGCTGCGGGTTGCGGTGCGGGTCGTGGTGATCCGGACGGAGCCGCCGGGGTGGTTGTGGCGTACGGCGTTGGAGACGAGGTTGTGGACCAGCTGGCCGAGCAGCGCCGGGTCGCCGGTCAGTGGTGCGGGGTGCAGGGCGGTGTCGATGTGGACCTCCAACTGCTGAGCCTCGTCGGCGGTCTGGGCGATGGCGTCGCGGGCGAGGTCGGCGAGGTCGGTTGGACGGGGGTCGAGCATGCCGCTCTCGCCGCGGGCGAGGGCCAGGAGTGAGGTGAGGAGGCGTTCGCTGCGGTCGGTGGCCGCGAGGGCGCGGCGCAGGGCCGGTTCCAGGTCGGCGGGGACCCGTCCTTGGGCGAGGGGGATCTCCAGGGCGGTGCGTTGCAGGGTGAGTGGGGTGCGCAGTTCGTGTGAGGCCTGTGCGGTGAAGCGGCGCTGGTCGGCGAAGGCGCGTTCCAGGCGGTTGAGCATGGCGTCGAAGGTGTCGGCGAGTTCCTTGACCTCGTTGTCGGGCCCCACCAGGGCGAGCCGGTCGTGCAGGTTGGCGTCGTTGATGTGCCGGGCTGTCGCGGTGACCTTGCCGATGCGGGACAGGGAACGGCGGGCCACCCACCAGCCGGCGATCAGTGACAGTGCGGCGACGGCGAGCAGGACCAGCATCGATCGGGTGAGCAGGTCGTGCAGTACCGCGTCGCGGAAGTCCTCGAACCGGTTGGCGGCAGTGGTCTGGGCGGCTTGGACGGCCGGTCCCATTTCGGCGGGACCGTCGGTTGGGGTTGCGGGCTGTATGGCGGTGGCGGGCTGGGCGACCTCGCGGTGGAGGTCCAGTACCTGGCGCGCGCTGACCCAGTTCAGGGCGAGCAGCGCGCTGCCTCCGGCGACCAGTATCGCGGTGTTGAGCAGTGCCAGGCGGGTGCGGATGGTCGGCCCGTGGCCACGGTCCCGGCCGCGGCGGACACGAAAGCGGAGGCGGGGTCGGGGGCGGATGGTCTTCACAGGCGGTACCCGAAGCCGGGCACGGTCTCGATCACCGGGGGTTCGCCGAGTTTGCGCCGTAGCTGGTGGACGGTGACCTTGACGGCGCTGCGCGACTCGGGCGGGGTCTGCCAGGCGGCGTCGAGCAGTTGCGCCGGGGTGAGGATGCCGCCGTCGGCTTCCAGCAGTGCCTCCAGGACGCCGAGCTCCTTCGGGGTCAGCCGTAGCAGCCGGCCGTCGCGTTCGGCGAGGCGGCGCACGGTGTCCACGCGCACGCCGTGGCGTTCGAGCACGGTAGGTGAGCCGGCCGGGCCGCGGCGGCCCAGGGCGCGCAGCCGGGCGACCAGTTCGAGGTAGGAGAACGGTTTGGTGAGGTAGTCGTCGGCGCCGTGGCCGAGGCCGTCGACGATGTCGGACAGGGTGCCGGCGGCGGTGAGCATCATGATGCGGGCCGGGTATCCGGCGGCGTTCAGGGTGCGGCAGACGGCGTCGCCGCCGATCACCGGGAGGTCGCGGTCGAGGACCAGGACGTCGTAGGAGGTGGCGGAGGCCATCTGCAGCGCGGTGGCGCCGTCGTGGGCGACGTCGGCGCTCATGCCCTCGCCGCGCAGGCCGTCCGCGATCATCTCGGCCAGCTCTTCCTCGTCCTCGACGATCAGCACCTTCATCATCTGTCGCTCAGCTCCGCTCCGTGCGTCGTGTGACCGTGCCACGTCTGGTGCCTGGTTCCGGTCCAGTCTCGCCGTCCGCCGGTTAGGCGCGGGTTGGCCGAGGCGAACCGGGGGCGAACCGGTGCGCGCGTACACCTGGTGCACCGGACGCCGGTTGGCGGTTCCGGACATCCGCAGGCATCCGGAGGCATGTGATGAAGCGCACGGTAGGACGGGTGGTGGGGGCGGCACTGGTCGCCGCTGCCGCGGCCCTGGCCATGGTCGGCTGTTCGTCCGGCGCGGACAGCGCGCCGAGGGTCGCCGGTGTCGGCACCGGCACGGGCGGGCCGAAGGACGAGGGCGCGGTCAAGCAGGCGTGGGTGCAGTGCATGCACGAGGCCGGCCAGGCCTCCGTGCAGGTCAACAAGGAGGGGCAGGTCGAGCTGCCGGCCGCCGGGGCCGGGGCGGTCGGATCGGGTTCGGGTGCGGACGCCGGTGCCGCCGCCATGCAGAAGGCCATGACAGAGTGTGACGCCAAGGTGCCGGGCATGCGGCAGATCGCGGACAAGGACCTGCCCAAGCGGGTGGAGCGGGCCCGGCAGCTCGCCGTCTGCCTGCGCAACAATGGCCTGACTGTCAGTCAGGTTCCCGACCCTGAGCCGAAGTTCGGTGGAAACGTGGCCATCGCGGTCGACATCGACCCGGCCGCT
Source organism: Kitasatospora sp. NPDC054795 (assembly GCF_053611565.1). Taxonomy (NCBI): domain Bacteria; kingdom Bacillati; phylum Actinomycetota; class Actinomycetes; order Kitasatosporales; family Streptomycetaceae; genus Kitasatospora; species Kitasatospora sp. NPDC054795. Next base: position 6,255 of record NZ_JBSHAP010000102.1, on the reverse strand, counting down.
TTCGACCGGGCGTACGCGGTCTGTGCCAAGGACTTCCAGGACGTGGGCGTCACCTCGCTCGGCAAGGACGGCCAGTGAGCGACGTTACGGATGACGAAACCCGCGACCCCGGGACGGGGCCGGAGCAGGACGCGCCCCGGTCCCGTCGTCGAAGCCGGCGGCCGCGCAACGCCGTCATCGCGCTGCTCGTGGTCGCGGCGGCGGCCGGCGGCGGCGTGGCGGCGGTCACCCAGCCGTGGCGCTCGCACGACACCACGACCGCACAACCGAAGGCCGGCACCGGCACGGCCGTGGTCCAGCGCACCTCGCTGTCCTCCGGCATGCGCCTGAACGGCAGGCTCGACTACGGCACCGGCGTGGAGGTGACCGGGCAGGGCCGAGGAACGGTGACCAGGATCCCCGCGACCGGCGACGTGATCAAGCCCGGCGCGGCCATGTGGGAGGTGGACGGCAAACCCGTGGTGCTGTTCAGAGGCGAGCGGCCACTGTGGCGCGAACTCGCCGAGGGCATGCCGGACGGCCCGGACGTCAAGCAGCTCAAACACAACCTGGTGGACCTCGGCCACGCGAACGGCCTGGGCCTGACCATCGACGACAAGTTCACCGCGGCCACCGCCGTCGCGGTCAAACGCTGGCAGAAGTCGCTCGGCCTGGAACAGGCCGGAAAGGTCGAACTCGGCCGGGTGGTGGTGCTGCCGATGCCCGGGGTACGGGTGAAGGAGGTCACCGCGAAGCTCGGCCAGCAGCTCGCCGACACCACCGTGCTGAAGGTCACCAGCCCCGAGGTGCTGGCCACGGTGCAGCCCGAGGACGACCAGCTGCCGCAGTTCGCACCGGGCAGCACCGTCGCACTGGAACTCACCGGCGGCGGCACCGCGCAGGGCCGGGTCCGCGGGTTCGCCCGCACCGGCGACGGACAGAGCGGCGCAGGCAACGGAGGCAACGGCGGCAGCCAGAAGGCCACTGTCACCATCACGGTCACCGACCAGGAAGCCGTCCGCAAGGCGCTGGACAACGCTCAGTCCGGCGTCACCGTCACCGTCACCGACCGCAGCGCACAGGACGTCCTCGTGGTGCCGGTCACCGCCCTGCTGGCCCTCGCCGAGGGCGGCTACGGCGTGCAGGTCGTCCACGACGGCGCGGCGCCCGCCCTGGTCCCGGTGAAGGTCGGCCTGGTCGCCAACGCCCGCGCCGAGATCTCCGGCGACGTCCGCGAGGGCGACCGGGTGGTGGTGCCGTCGTGACCGCCGACACCTCCCGTCCTCTCGCGTGCACTATCGACGGGACCGACCCGGTGCTGGAACTGCGCGGCATCGTCAAGGAGTACGGGGACGCGGCCCCGCTGCGCATCCTGCACGGCATCGACCTGCTGGTGGACCGCGGCGAACTGCTCGCCGTCGTCGGCCCGTCGGGCTCGGGCAAGTCCACCCTGCTCTCGCTGATCGGCACCCTGGAACGCCCCACCGCAGGACGGATCAGCCTCGACGGACACGACCTGGCCAACCTGCGCGAGCGGCAGGTCGCCGCGCTGCGCGCCCACCGCATCGGCTTCGTCTTCCAGCAGTTCTTCCTCCTGGCCGGACTGAGCTGCGTGGAGAACGTCGCCACCGGCCTCCTGTACACGGGCGCGAGCGCCCGCGCACGGCGCCGACGCGCGGTGGAGGTGCTGCGGCGGGTCGGGCTCGGACACCGACTGGATCACCACCCCGAACAACTGTCGGGCGGGGAGAAGCAGCGGGTGGCGATCGCCCGCGCCGTCGCCGGGCGCCCGGCCCTCCTGCTCGCGGACGAACCGACCGGTGCACTGGACAGCGCCTCCGGCGCGGCCGTCGTCGACCTGCTGCGCGAACTGAACACCGACGGCACGACCGTGGTGGTCATCACGCACGACCGGGAACTGGCCGCATCCTTCCCACGGCGCGTCGGCATCCAGGACGGGCGGATCGCGTTCGACGAGCGCGGCGCCACGGTGGCGGCGGGAGGTGGTGCCCGATGAACCCCCGCACCCGAGGCAGCGGCTCCGGCCGCGCACTGCCCCGCCCCATCCGGCTGCGCCCGTCCGACCTGCTGCGGCTCGGCCTGCTCGGGCCCCGCACCCGCCGGCTGCGCTCGGCGCTGTCCGCCCTCGGCATCGCCCTCGGCATCGCCGCCGTCGTCGCGGTCACCGGCATTTCTGCGTCCAACCAGGCACACCTGCTGGACCGCCTCGACCAGCTCGGCAGCAACCTGCTCACCGTCGCGCCGGGGAAGGACGCCTCCCAGCGGCTCGTGCCGCTGCCCCCGCAGGCGCCGGTGATGCTGGGCAACATCGCCCCCGTGCAGAAGGTCACCGCCACCGGCGCCACCAAGGCGTCCGTCTACCGCAACGACCTCGTACCGGACGGCCAGACCAACAGCCTGACCGTGCTGTCCGCCCAGCTGGACCTGCTGGACGCTCTCCGCGCCACACTGCGCGCCGGGCGCTGGCTCGACACCGCCTCCCAGAACCTGCCCGTGGTGGTCCTCGGCGACGCCGCCGCCAAACGACTGGGCGTCACCGCCCCCGGCGAGCGCATCTGGCTGACCGGCAAGGGCCTCACCGGCGACTGGTACCAGGTGTCCGGGATCCTGGAACCCGACGAACTGGCGCCCGAGATCGACTCCAGCGCACTCGTCGGAGGCCCACAGGCACAGGCGCACCTGGGCGCCGACGGCACACCGGCAACGGTGTTCGTGCGCGTGCACCCCGACCGGGTCGCCGACGTGCAGGCCGTCGCCGCACCCACCGCGAACCCCGCCCACCCCACCACCGTCGCCGTCTCGCGGCCCTCGGACCTGTTCAAAGCCCGCGCGGAGACCCAGGACACCCTGACCGGACTGGTTCTCGCCCTGGCCGGCGTCGCGCTGCTGGTCGGAGGCGTCGGCATCGCCAACACCATGGTGGTGGGCGTCATGGAACGACGCGGTGAAGTCGGCCTGCGCCGCGCCCTGGGCGCCCGCCAGGGACAGATCGCCGCGCAGTTCCTGATCGAGGCCGTCCTCCTGGGCGCCCTCGGGGGCATCGCCGGCGCGGCCATCGGCGCGGCGGCGGTGTACGGGTACGCCGCCGCCCACGGCTGGCCGGCCACCGTCCCCGCCGTGTGGGCCGCCGCCGGACCGGCGACCGCCGTGGCGGTCGGCGCCCTCGCGGGCCTGTACCCGGCCCTGCGCGCCGCCCGCATGTCACCCACCGAAGCCCTGCGCGCGGGATAGCCGCACGGATACCAGCGGTCCGTACCTCTGTAGGGTCCGGGCTGCCGGTGCCCGGACGGCGACTCGTTCTCCGTTCCGGATGGAGATCATGCTCGAAGGCCGCCCGGTCGGGGCCGAGTGCGGCCGGGCTGGTGAAGCTGTAGGAGAGCTGAAGACCAACGACCTCGTCCACGCTGCGGCTGACCGTCCGGTCCCAGTGGACCTCCTCGATCCGGCAGAACGGCGAGCGGAGCAGAACCTCCTGGTGACGCACGTCGGGGTACCCGGCCGGCCCGGATCCCCGCAGGCGTTCCGGGTCCAGATACCGAAGGCGGACCTCCTCGACCACGCGCAGCCAGGGCGGCGGTTCGAGGTCGTCGTGCCGGGCGCCGCAGGTCGCCAGTACCACCGCGCCCCGGGCTCGATCAGGACGTCCAGGTCGCGCAGCAGCCGTTCCCGGTCCGTCCAGTGGAACGAGGCTCCCATCACCGTCAGCAGCACCGGTCCCACGTCCACCGCGAGCAGCGTGTCGGAGCTTCCGAGTCGCCAGTCGATACCGCTCACCCCTGCCCGGGCGGCGAGCCGGCGGCCCTCGGCGAGCATGGCAGGCTCCGGATCGACGGCGATCACCGTGCGCAGGAGGGGAGCCAGCGGCAGAGTGAGAGCCCCACTGCCCGCCCCCAGGTCCAGCACGCGCTGGGAGCCGTCCAACGAGAAGCGCCGGCCGAGCAGGGCGAACAGGCGGGGATCGTACGCGGGCCGGAACCTCGCGTAGTACGGCACTGTCGAGGCGAACAACCCACCAGGCGAAGGCTTCACAGCTCCATTGAAGACCACCCACCAGCGCGGGCCGATCCGGCCACCGTGATCAATCTCGGCGTTGACCGCTGCCCGCCTCCTACTCGCGGCTGGCAGCAGGCCTCCTGCCGGCCGATCAAGTGAGCAGGTCTGTCCCGTGCCCGAGCAGGGGGTGGGGATTTTCAAATTCTCAACGAGGCTCATCAGCGCTGGTCCGTCGCCGGCCGCCCGGTCCACCGGGACAGCGACAGTGACCTCCGAGCCAGTACCAGATGGCTCCTAACGTTCGTCGGCTGCCGCCCCGGCCAGCCGATAGCCGATGGCGTGCGCTGTTCTGAACCCCGCAGCCTCACGGTCACGGCCTACGAGGAGCACGTCCGCCGAGTTCACCCAGGCGCTCGCCAGTCTGACCGCCAGAGTCGTACCTGCGACCGGGATCACACTTCAGCCCGAGCCGACGCGCGTCGGCCGGTGGCCCGTCACCACTATCCCCTGAGCGACGGCCGGGCCGGCTTCCGCGCCGACCTGTGGACGCCCTGCTCTCGCCCGCTTACGGCCGATCAGGACTTCCGGTGTCGGCCCGTGCCCGTGCGCAGCAACGTCACCGGAGTGTCGTCCTGGGGCGCGGTGAGTTCTCCCCCGCGGCGCACGATCAGGGGGTAGGCGTCGGCGTAGCTGTCGGCGATGGCCAGGGGCTTCCAGGCGGCTCCGTCCCACTCCACCACCAGACGCGGGATGTCCTCGAAGAAGGTTCGACCGTGATCGTCCCCGGTGCTGAGCGGGATGGCGTCGCGAGTTCCGGCCGGCCGACGACGGTGGGCGCGGGCTGCGTACCACTCGGACACGGTCTCGTCGGGGTCGAGCATGACTGGCCCTCTCACTCGTCGTAGGGCCGAGCCTAGCGGTCGGGCCGTCCGAGCAGGCCGAGGAGCGGACGGGTCCTGAGGGCCTCGGTGTACTCGGTACCGTCGAACTCGTGATGCCGGGTGATCGGATCGTCCGCGCCGTACAGCATCGCGATGGCGCACGCCGCACAGAAGTCCTGGCTGCTGTCGAGGTCCCGCAGGTTGGCGTACCGCCGACAGCCAGTCCACTGACACAGCCGGCGGTGTGGACCCAAGGCCGCTCCAGTCCGTTTCCGAGGACCGCACGCTGCTGCTTGAGGTGGACGTACTGGGCGGCGTCGGCAAGGTGCAGCCCGTCGAGGCAGGCCGTCAGGCTGGTCCGCGCACCCGCCGACCCACCGCCGTCGTCGAGCTGTGGCCACTGGTCGGCCGGTTGGAGGCCCGTACCGAGGACTGCCACGCGGACCTCGACACCCTGCGCCTGCTCGCCCGGGCGCGGCCCGGCCACGGTGGGCGGTGGTGTCGCCGTGGGCGTGCCATGTGCTGACACCGTGTGCGGTGCCACCGTCAGGCAGGCCTACCCTGGTCCGCGACAACAGGAGGGCGGGGTCGTGGACTTGGTGGTGTGCGACAGGCGTTGGACGGTCGCGGTGGGGCTGATCGCGGTCGTGGTGTCGGGGTGCTCCGCGGGGGAGGGTGAATCCGATTACCCGTTGCCGTACAAGCGGCGGGACGCTTCGGTTCTGCGCCGTATCGCGCTCGCCGACCCGTCCACGAAGAACACGGCCGTGGCGGCGGACGACCGTACGATCACGATGGAGGTCTCCTGGAGCGGCTGCGACTACAAGCCCGACCTGGTGGCACGGGAGACGGACAAGCAGGTCGCATTGCTGCTCAGGCGCCGTGACGCTTCGGGTCCGGACGTCGGGTGCGAGGACGGCGGCATCGCCGAGCTGAAGGTCGTCCTGCGTCAGCCTCTTCGACCCCGGGCCCTGACCGACTCCCTCACCGGCGAACCCGTCCCCTACACCCATGCCTGACGATAACCCGTACGATGCTGTCGAAGGTTCAGAGCCAGCGTGCCGGGGCGCAGCTGGGAAAGACAGCCGCTGGAGCGTCGGGCTGGCACGCGCGGGGCTCCGGATTCGAACTGAATGAATTGGCGCACTCTGAGCCGAATCGCAGCAGGTCAGGAAGTGTCGGCCCCGCGCTCGCGGGGATAGCTCTTCCGATGGGAATTCTGAACGATTCCGCCAAGAGTCGGCCCCGCGCTCGCGGGGGGATCGTCGATGAATTAGTTGCGCGTGTCGCGTCACCCCTCGGTTGATGTCGTGCTCATGATGTAGCGGGTGAGGTCGCTGGGGTCGATGAGGCGGGCGGGGATCGGTTCGCTGTGGTGGCC